>JAPPLF010000101.1 GCA_028874215.1 Acidobacteriota bacterium | reverse complement strand
CTCCTTTCCGGTTGAGGAACTGCCCATCATAATACACGAACTAACGGGACACTACACTAGAACGCGTACTTCTCTACGACGGACTGGTCCACCGACACCCCCAGGCCCGGGCTCTCGCGGACCTCGAGAGTCCCGTCCTCCTGGACCCAGGGATCGCTCACCAGCTCGTGCTGCATGGGAGAGGTGTGCGGCTTGAAGTCCATGGCGGCTCCGTGGGTCGAGCTGGCGAGCAAATGAACGCTCGCCGCCGTGTTCAGGGCGCTGCTCCAGGTGTGGGCGGAGAATTCGATGTTCTGCGCCTCGATCAACGGAACGACCTTGACGCAACCGGTGATCCCCAGGCACCGTCCCGGGTCCATCTGCACCACGTCCACGGCGCCGTGCTTCAGCAGTCGCCGGTAGCCCTCCGGATTCCACTCCTGCTCGCCGGTGCCGATGGGCGTCCGGGTCCCCGCCCGGAGAAGCCGGTGGGCCGCATAGTCCTGGGGCGGAAGCGGCTCTTCGATCCAACGCAGCCGGTAGGCTTCGAAGTCCCGGACCCGGCGAATCGCCTCCTGGGCGCTCCATTTCACCCGGCCGCCCAGCACGTCGAAGACGATGTCGCAATCGGGACCGACGATCTCGCGGACGTCTCGAACCAGCGCCAGGTCTTTGGCATGGTCCATCCCGAAGACGGCATCGGGTGCGCTGCCCCAGCCCCCTTTGACGATGCGGTAGCCCTGGTCCTTGAAGGTCTGAAACTCGTTCAGCGTCCAGTCCAGGTCGACCATGTCGAAGTGGATGGACGCCATGGCCACCACTCGCGGAACGACCCGCCCTCCCATGAGCCGGCACACCGGCTGATCGAGCAGATGCCCCTTCAGGTCCCAAAGCGCCATGTCCACGGCGCTCACGGCGAATCCCGCGATGCCCTGGGGACCGTACCACCAGATGTGGTTCAGCAGCTTGTGCCAGAGGCGGTCCACGTCCAGAGCGTTCTCTCCGGTCAACAAGGGAGCGTATCCGCCCTCGATGACGGTCTTGACGGACGCGGCCGACTCGGGAAACTGGCTGATGCACTCGCCCCAGCCCACGGCTCCCCCCTCCGCTTCCACCCGGGCCAGGGTGATGTAGCGGATGTTGTTGTGGTCGTGGGGCTCCGGATAGCGCAGGGGATACGCGTCGACACGCCGAATCTTCGTCATGGTCTGGACCTTGTCAGTGCTTGGGAACGGAGTGCGGCGCAGAATCACCGCACATAGATGAATTCCGGCGCGTTGAACAGCGCGTGCGCCGTATCCTTCCAGACCTGCGCCGATTTCATCACGGGGACCCTGTCTTCTTGGGACGCCGTTTCCTGCTTGTGGAGTTCGGCGATGTCGTCAACGGCTTCCGTCCAGTGGGCCAGTTCCTCGGCTTCCGGGTTTCGGTTGAAGGCTCGCCGGAACATGTAGGCCAATCTCTCCCGAGGCGATTCATGAGGCTTCGCCACCAGCTCCCGGGCCCAGAAATCAGCCTGCCCCGCGACGAAGGGATCGTTCAGGAGCGCCAGCGCCTGAGCCGGAACGTTGGTGACGTCCCGCCTTCCGGTAGGAATCTTGGGTTTGGGCTGGTTGAACGTCGCCAGCAACTTGGAAGGTTCCATGACCGTCATCTTCAGATAGATGGACCGGCGACCATCGCCGTCGAGGGGTCCGGAGAAGAGGCGCTTGGTCGCATCTTCCATCTTCCGAAACGGATTGATGGGTTCGCCGAAGAGGCTCCGGTCCAAACGCCCCGAGACGGCCAGCAACGAATCGCGGATCGACTCGGCATCCAGGCGCCGGAGGGGCATGTGATGCCAGAGGCGGTTGGAAGGATCCGCCTCCATTGCCCGGGTGCTGGCGTGCCCCGATTGCCTGAAGGTCTCGCTCGTGACCAGCGTCCGGACCAGGTGCTTGACGGACCAGCCGCTACGGACGAAGTCGTCGGCCAGGTAGTCCAGCAGCGCCGGGTGAGAGGGCTGATCTCCCAAGTGGCCGAAATCGTTGGGCGTCATGACGATGCCGTTTCCGAACACCCATTGCCAGACCCGGTTGACGAAGACGCGGGCAGTCAACGGATTCTCGGGGCTGGTCACAAGATTGGCCAGCTCCAGCCGGCCGCTCCCCTCCGGCCGGCCGTCGCCGTCCGTTCTCAGGACCCGAACATGGCCCCGGGGAACCAAGTCTCCCAAGTCGTCGTAGACTCCCCGGATATTGAGGCGGTAGTCCCGGCCCGGGTCCAGGTCGACCATGCCGTTGATGGTCTGGGGTGGCAGAAGCCGTTTCTCCGCCGTGCGGTAGGACGCGACCAGATCTCGAACCGGCTCCCGCTCCTCGAAGCTGTTGGGCAACAGCTTCCGGTCGAGCATCCAGTTGATCAACCGGACGTCATCTTCGTCCGCGCGGTCATTGGCCCAGTTTTGGAGGGACATGGTCAACCACCGGCCGTACCGCGCCGCGGCTTCCGGCAGGCTGGATGGAGGATCGCCGGAGAAGAGAGGCTGGAACCGGGACAACTCGTCCGCCGGCGACTCGACGCAATCGAAGATGGCCCCATAGTTCGTGACTTTGCCCTTGTTGACCAGGTACGCCCGGGTGACGCCGAACCAACTGTTCGGGCTCTCGGAACCACAGTCGTCCTTCGCGATTTCTTCCTCTTTGCATCCGCCCAGCCCGTACCGCGGTGGAAAGTAGGGGTTGGAGGTCTTGGTCGTGAACTCCAGGTAGTTCCGGGTTTCCGCCGCCTCGACGGCTGATTTCGGCCAGGCGCTCTTGTCGGCTGCATTCTGGGTGTGGCACACCCAATGCAACTCGTCGTCGTCCATGTATCCCCATTCGCGCTCGGTCAGGAAGCCGTTGTCCACGACGAGCCGGCGGGTGCTGTAGTCGCCGCCGCTCATTTCCAGGCTGACGACCTGGGGACTCGTAGGTTCCAGGAAGGGGCTGCGCACGGCGCCGTTGAGCCGCGGCGAGATGTTGTGGGTGAACAGTCCGGCCGGAAGCAGCATGCCCACCGCCCCGGTCCCCTCCAACGCCACCGTGAAGTCGCCGCTGGAGACCGGTCCGTCGCGGAGTCCGACTCCATCCACTGTCCAGCCTTCCGGCACCTCCTCCTGGAAATCGGCCATAAGGGGAAAGTTCTGAGCATTGGAAACCGCGCGCTCCTGATGGGCGGTTCCATATTCCTGGGCCAATTCCGACCAGCGGCCGTCGACGCTGCCGCCCTGTTTCACAGATGCGTGCAGTTGGAGCCAGGGATAGAGAACGTCTTCCAGTGCGGGTTTGTCTTCCGCCTCCTCCTCGCCGGATTCCTTCTCGGCCGCTTCTCTTTCTTCCGCTTCCTCTTCGGCCTTTTCTTCGCTCTCGGCCGGTTCCTCCACCGGTTCGAACCGGAGCGCCTTCTCCCAGGCCTGCAGCCGCTCGGGCTTCAAACCTTCCGCCAGTCGGCCCGCGGAGTCATCCTCGTCGATCCGCGCCTGTGCGGCCAGGATATAGGCCGGGGTCTCATGGGACGCTTCCAGCCACCAGTCTGCCAGCGGTGTCCTCATTCGCTTCTTGAGGGTCGAGAGTTCCTCGATGACGTCTTCATTCCGATCCGGGAGATCCAGGGTGTTGGTCCCCCAGCGCGAGCTCATGAAGACGCCGGCCAATGCGTAGTAGTCCGTCTGGGCGACGGCGTCCAGCTTGTGGTCGTGGCAGCGTGCGCAGGCCACGGTCATGGCCTGAAACGCCTTGGAGAAGGCGTCGATCTTGTCGTCCACCATCTCCTGGTGGATGCCGTTGAAGACCACGCTGTCTCCGTGGCGCTTCTCGCCCATCATGTAGAACATGGGACCGATGAGCGACTCGTTGATCTGCTGGTCGGCGTTGATTCTCGGAGGTTCCACCATGTCGCCCGCGATCTGCTCCCGCACGAGCTGATCGAAGGGCAGGTCGTCGTTGAAGGCGCGGATCAGATAGTCGCGGAATCGCCAGGCGCCCTTGGCCGGGATGTCCCACTCGTAGCCGTAGGTGTCGCTGTACCGCACCACGTCCATCCAGTGACGCGCCCAGCGCTCGCCGAAATGGGGGGACTCGAGCAGACGGTCCACCAGGCGCTGGTAGGCGCCGTCGTCCGGGTCGTTGACGAAGGCCTCGACCTGTTCCGCAGTCGGGGGCAGACCGGTCAGCACCAGGCTCAGGCGCCGGACCAGCGTGCTCCGTTCCGCCCGGGAAGCCGGCTCCAGGCCTTTCTTCTCCAGTTGGGCAAGGATGAAGCGGTCCATGGGGAGATCCGACCAGCGTTCGTTCTCGACCTGAGGCAGCGGCGGTTGGACCACCGGTTGGAGACTCCACCAGCGGCTCCGCTTCTCGAAGACCTCTTCCCAGGACTCGTCCGGAACATACGCGGTCTTGGCTATGGGAGGCGCGTCGCGCGGGTCGGGCGCTCCCAGCAGGATCCATTGTTCGAAGTCATCGATGATATCGGCCGACAGTTGCGCCGCGCCCAGGGGCATGGGGGTTCGAGAGCCGTCGTGCCGGAGGGCCCGAATCAGGGGACTCCGGTTCGGATCGCCCGGGACCAGCGCCGGTCCCGACTGCCCGCCCTCCTGCCATCCGCCCCGGTAATCGAGGCGCAGGCCTCCCATGGCCTGGGTTTCGCTGTGACAACTCTGACAGCTATCGACCAGGACCGGACGGATTCGCATCTCGAAGAACTCCAACTCGTCCGGACTGATCTTCTTCTCGGCGTTTTCCGCGGCCCCTCCGAGCGCCCCGGCGCAGACCACCGCCAAGGCGGCAATGGGCAAGAAACCTTTTGGCATTCCAACTGTGAAGCGCTTCATCGTAGAGGCAGCCCTCCAGGTCACAAGCAATCGTACCGCTTCAGAATACCGCGATGGGATTCATGGGAGAACCTGTCCCCCCTTCCACCGGAATCGGGGCCGTGGTCAGGAGAAATTCCCAGCGCTCCCGTTCCGCCGCGGCTTGGCCCAGGGTCTCAAGGTCGCAACTGTCGAAGATGTGAACTCCCATGGCGATCAGGACGAGTTGGTGGATCGGATGCGTGATCCCCTCCACCAGGGATGGATGGACGTCACTGGCAGCTTCACTTCCCAGCATCGCCACGTCCCGCTCCTTCAGCCACTTGGCACAGGAGGCGTGGAGCCCGGACGAGGCCTTGGTCACGTCCCAGGGTCCCACGGCGGCGCGCCGCGCCCAGCGGCCCGTCCGGATGAAAACGACGTCTCCACTCGAAACCTTGAATCCCGCCTTCTTCTCCCAAGCCTCCAGGTCCTCGGGAAAGATGGGAGTCCCCGGTTCCAGGTAGGGCACACCCTTCAGTCTCGGAATATCGAAAAGGACCCCGCGCGTGAAGATACCGTTCTTGAGCTTGTGTATGTCCAGTCGCCGGGCGCCTTCCGCGGTGACCTCCTCTTGGGAGTACCCGTTGTACATCTTGCCCCGGTAGAACATGTGGCAGAGGGCGTCCAGATGGGTGTGCGCGTAACCGTGAAACAAGACCGACAAGGTGTCGACGGCGAACCGGGAATCCGGGTCGACCCCGGTCATGGTCATGACGTGTTCATAGGGCGAGGCGTTGTCGATGGACTTCTCCTTGGTCGCGTCGCGCGACAGCGACACCGTGAACCCATCCTTGACCAGCGCGGCGGCCTGCACTCGCTTTTGCGGCGTAATCAGGTTGAGGGCGCCCAACTGGTCGTCCGGACCCCAGCGGCCCCAGTTGGAGAGCTCCTCCATCCACTGATCGACATCTTCGCTGGTCAGAGGATATCGCGGTTGAGCCTGAGGCTCCGGAGCCAGGCAATGAATCAGGACGGGAAGCAGAAGCACCGCAATGAGCATTACTCGGATGGTTGGCACGGCGATTCCCCCGGACTCGGAATCAGATGATTCCCCCATTATCACTTCCCGGCCCCTCCGGTTCAATCCAGGAGCATAGGAGGGGGGACAGTCTTGTCCCCCACTCTTACTCTTTGGTGATCGCGTCTACCCCAGTGTATTCGTCCACCCAATCAGAAACATTGAAGCGGACAAAACCAGAATGGAAACCCCCATTGCCGCCATGGACTTCCTCGAAGCTCCCGTCCACTCCCCGCCCAACGCCCCCCAGAACGTCGCGGCAATAATCGACATGGCGGAGGCCATGGGCCAGCCGATGACCTCGCGCATGTCGCCCAGCATGGAGCCTCCGATCCCATACGTGACGACGCCCGAGACCCACAAGATCCCCATGGCCACTCCCACCCCGTAGTGAAATGGCTGCCCCCGAAAAGTGTGCCAACTTCTCCCCTTGACGATCAGGTAGACACAATAGCCCGCATTCACCAGAAACCCGGCGGTCAGGGCCACCACCCAGATGACGTTCGAAGCCATCGAGGGCGAAGTCCCGAGCAATACGGCCTGATCGGCCAACCGGATTCCATAAGCGAAGCTCAGGTTCAGCATGGGCGAGAGTATTCCCGAAAGGGCGGCCACGAGAAGCCCCAGGAGCACCGCCGCCGACCTCCTGGATTCTTTCTCCGGGGTTTCCGAATTTTCCACAGATTCCTGGATCCGCCCCGGTGATTCCTCCCTCAACTTGCCCGCCCAGGCGGAGAGCAGGACACCGCCGACGACCAGCAGGACTCCCGCGCTGATCACCATCCCCTTCAGGGTCAGGAATTCGTCCCAGTGGAGAAGAACGAACGGCGCCATGGTGCCGATGGCCGCGGTCAGGCCCATGACGATGGCGTAGCTCAGGGCCAAGCCGACCATCTTCAGCGCCAATCCATAGAGGACGGACCCCACTCCCCACCCCATGCCGAACAGGAAGACCAGAAGCAGGTCGCGACCGTCGGCCGCCGCCAAAACGGCAAACAGAGACTCGACGGTGAGAATACCGAGGAGCCAGGGAATCAGGATCATCGCAGTCACGGAAAAGAGCAGCCAGATATGCTCCCACTTCCAACTGCGCGTGAACTTGAGACCCAGTCCAAAGGCGGAATTGGCGGTGGACCCCGTCAGGATCACCAGAATTCCGAGGCCGAAACCGGTTTCCATCGGCAAATCTCCCTGGCAGAAACTACACTGGAGGGGATATGGAGACAATCCAATTGCCGAAGTTGGCCATCACCATGGAAGAGGGAACCGTGGTGCGATGGCTCAAACGGGAGGGCGACCCCATCGTCAAGGGTGATCCGGTGGTCGAGATCGAGACCGAGAAGGCCAATGCCGAGATCGAATCCACCTGCGGCGGGTACTTGAAGAGAATCGCCGTCAAAGAAGGTGAAACCGCTCCGGTGGAAGCCGTGCTGGCCTATATCGCCGGCGACGAAGCGGAATTGAATGCTCCATTCGAACCCGCCATTCCCGAGCCGAAGCCGAAAGCCCGGCCGGTTTCCACGAAGCCGTCCCCCAAGGCCCCGCCCCGGGTACCCGCGGCGAAACCGAAAGGCCCGGTTCGCGCCGCTCCGGCCGCCCGCCGTCTGGCGCGGGAACTGGGCCTGGATCTCGCCTCCATTCAGGGGAGCGGCCCCGGAGGACGCATCCTGCCGGCGGACGTTCATCGGGCGAAAGCGGCTGCCGCCGAACCGCCGAAGGACCCGCTTGAAAAGCGAAGGCCCGTCATCGCCACCCTGGCCAAGTCCATCGAGTCGATTCCCCACATTCACATCTGCCGGGAATTGCCTGCGGATGGGTTGATGGCCGTCAAGCAACGCAACCGGGACGTCACCTACACGGAGATCCTGCTCAAGGCACTGGCGCTGGCGGTCGAGAAATCTCCCGTGTTCAAGACTTCACTCGTAGACGGCCGGCTCCACCAGCCGGACACAACCAGGCTGGGGTTCGTCGTCGACGTGGAGGACGCCCTGGTGATCCCCACCATCGAAGATCCGGCAAGCAAGTCGATCCGGGATCTGGCCGCCGAGGTGCGCGGCCTGACCCGCCGGGCCCGGCAGGGGACCCTGAAGCACGCCCACGTGAGCGGCGCCACGGTGAGCCTCAGCAATCTCGGAATGCATGAGGTCGACCTCTTCACGGCCGTCATCCCTTACGGCCAGGTCGCCGTGCTCACCACCGGCCGGATCCGATATCAGCCGTCCCTCCGAGAGGGATCGCTCGTTGAAGTCCCACGGCTGTGGGCGAACCTGACTGTCGACCACCGCCTCATCGACGGCGTCGCCGCCGCCAAGTTCTTGAAAACGCTGGCAAACTTGCTTCGGGATGGGAGCGGCGGTTTCCTAACCGGCGGACTGCCATTCACATAGCGAAAAAGAAAGACGGGGGGACTAACAGTCCCCCCTCCTACGCTTTACCCCCGCTCGGGACGCAAGCTAGAATGACGCGACCCGTCTGGCGCCATGAGACTTTACGAGTTTGAGTCGAAGCAGCTTCTGGCCCGGAGCGGGATCAGGGTTCCGCGATCTCAATTGATCACTTCAGCTTCCTCGGCTTCACTATCCGAAGACCTCCTCCCCGGAATCGTCAAAGTCCAGACCCTGACCGGAAAGCGCGCCCTCCGGGGCGGCATCCAGCCGGTCGACGACCTCGGCGGCATCAGGAGCTTTGCGCGGAAGTTCCTGGAGCAGGGATTCGGGGACGAACCCGTCGATCGCGTCCTCCTGGAAGAACGTATCGACTTCACCGAGGAATTCTTCCTGGGCATCACCTACGACAACCGGGCCCGGAAACCCCTCCTGCTCTTCTCCCGGCGCGGCGGCGCCAATATCGAAGAGACGGCGCGTTCCAACCCGGACCTGGTCAAGACCCGGTTGCTGCCGCCGGGCGGCGAGGTCCGCACCTATCAGGCGGTCGAATGGCTCTCCGCATGGGGCTTTTCCGGCAAGCTGTTGCTGCGCCTGGCCGGCTTGGTCAGCAAGATGGCCCGCCTGTTTCACCACTACGACGCCCTGCTTCTGGAGTTCAATCCCCTGGCCAGCACGGATACGCAGGAACTGGTGGTCCTGGACTGCCACCTGGACATCGACGACGATGCGCTGAAGCGCCAGTCGCTCGACTTCGAGGGGCTATCCAACCGGATGGAGGGGGTCCGGCAGCCGACGGAGTTCGAGCAGAAAGCCCGGGAGATCGACCAGCTCGACTACCGCGGTGTCGCCGGCAGGATGATCGAGTTCGGCGGCAACCTGGGACTCCTCATCGGGGGCGGAGGCGCCAGTCTCACCGCCTTCGACGCGGTGCGGAATTCGGGAGGGTCCCCTGCCAACTATTGCGAGATCGGCGGGAACCCGACGGTCAAGAAGGTGCAGGAACTGACCAAGCTCCTGGTGAGCCGGCCGGGAGTGGACAAACTGGCCGTGATTATGAACGTGGTCAGCAATACACGTTCGGACCTGGTGGCCCGAGGCGTGATCAAGGGGATGGTCGAGGCGGGCAAAGACCCCAGCCGGACCATTGCCGTATTTCGCCTCCCCGGCGCCGGCGAGGAAGAGTGCCGGAAGATCCTCGACCACTACGGAGTCCCTTTTTCCGGCCGGGAAGTGTCCATTGACGAAGCCGCCGCCCTGGCGGTGGCACGGGCGGAAACACCAACCGGACACCACGCCTGATGGGAATACTGATCGACCGCGGAACCACGATTCTGGTCCAAGGGATCACCGGTCGGGAAGCCAGTTTCTTCACCCGCGAATCTCTTGACTACGGCGCCCGGGTCGTAGCCGGAGTGACGCCGGGAAAGGGAGGCCAGGAGGTCTACGGAGTCCCCGTCTACGACTGTGTCAGGAACGCTCTTCGCAACCACCGCATCGACGCCGGCGTCGTCTCGGTTCCTCCCTTCGCGGTTCGGGACGCCGCACTGGAGTCCATCGAGAGCGGAATCCGACTCCTGGTCGTCATGACCGAGCGGGTCCCCCGGCGGGACGTCGCCGCCCTGCTGGACGCCGCGCGCGAGCATGGCGCCCGCATCATCGGTCCCAACAGCCTGGGGCTCATCTCTCCCGGCGAGTCCAAGCTGGGGGCCGTGGGCGGCAACGTGGAGAACACGCTTCGGACCTTCGCCAAGGGTCCCGTCGGAGTCATGTCCCGCAGCGGCGGGATGACGAGCGAGTTCGCCAATATCCTGGGTCAGGAGGGGCTGGGCCAGTCCACCTGCGTCAGCATCGGAGGCGATCCGCTGATCGGCTCCACCTTTCAGGACCTGTTCCCGTTGTTCGAGGAGGACCGCCAGACCCGGGCGGTCGCCCTCTTCTGCGAACCCGGCGGGATCATGGAGGAGGAGTTCGCCCGGTTCTATTCCTCCCGCACGAATCCGAAACCGGTGGTGGCCTTCATCGCGGGCCGATTCGCCGACCAAATGCCGGGCACGCGATTCGGCCACGCCGCGGTGATCGTCGAAGGGGACCGCGGCAGCACCCGGAAGAAGCGGGCGCTCCTGAAGGACGCCGGGGTCCAGGTGGCCGACCGGCTGTCGGATGTCCCGAAATTCATCAAGGAATTACTGAGCCATGGGCATGTTCATTGAGGTCTCGGTCCGGGACCCGGGCTTTCTCGAGACCGGGGAGTCCCGCAAGCTGGTGTCGGCCTGCGCCGTGAACATTTTCGAGCCGGCGGAGCGTGGAGTGACCGTCAATCGCCATCAGGAGGACGAGTGCACGCTCTGCGGCCGCTGCCTGGAGGTCGGAGGCGGCCGGCTGGAGATCGTGAAGCTCTACGAGAAGGCCGGACGACAGACGGGATAGTGGCTTTCCCCCTGCGGCGAGGCGGGGGCGAGGGAAGAGCATGAGAGAGATCACCTACTCACAGGCCATCAACGAAGCGATTCGGGAAGAAATGCGCCGCGATCCGGACATCGTCCTCCTGGGCCAGGACATCGGCGTCTACGGCGGGACCTTCGGGGTCTACCGGGGCCTCTGCGACGAGTTCGGCGAGGACCGGGTCCGGGACGGGCCGCTCTCGGAAGCGGCCACCGCGGGCTTCGGAATCGGTCTCGCCGTAGCCGGCATGAGGGCCATCGTGGAGATCGAGTTCATGGACTTCTCGCCGCTGGTCCTGGACGCGGTGGCCAATCAGGCTTCCAAGATGCGCTATTTCTTCGGGGGCAAGGTCAAGGTGCCCCTGGTGCTGCGGATGCCCAGCGCCAGCAAGCTGGGCCTGGGCGCCCAGCATTCCCAGAGCCTCGAGTCGTGGTTCATGCACACTCCGGGACTGCTGATCGCCATGCCGTCGACCCCCTACGACGCCAAGGGACTCCTGAAGACCGCCGTTCGCCAGGACAACCCGGTCATCTTCATCGAACACGTCCGGCTCTACGCCACCAAGGGAGAGGTGCCCGAGGAGGAGTACAACCTCCCCTTCGGCAGCGCCCGGATCGTTCGCGAAGGTTCGGACGTCACCGTCGTCGCCATCGCCATGATGGTTCAGGAGGCGGTTCAATCCGCCGACGAGTTGGAGAAGGAGGGGATCAGCGTGGAGATCATCGATCCCCGCACCCTGGCTCCCCTGGACGGCGGCACCATTGTCGAATCGGTGAAGAAGACCGGCCGCCTGCTGGTGACCCACGAGGCCTACCGGACCGCGGGCGTCGGGGCCGAGATCGGACAGGTGGCTCTGGAGGGCGCCTTCGACTACCTGGTCGCTCCCATTCGCCGCGTCGCCGGCAAGCACCAGCCGATCCCCGCCGGACCATTGCAGGACGAGGTCTTTCCCGACCGCAACAAGTTGGCCGCGGCCATCAGGGACCTCATGGAGGAGGGATAGGAGTCATGACAGATCAGGCTCGACACGCCGCGGCCGTCAGCCCGGACCAGGCGCTGGGCTGGTATCGCCAGATGGTCCACATCCGGAAGTTCGAGGAGAAGGTGGTGGAACTCTCCGGGAGGGGACTGGTCAGCGGTTCCACGCACCCCTGCATCGCCCAGGAGGCGGTCTCCGTGGGCTGTATTTCCGCCTTGAACGCGGAGGACCTGGTGCTGGCCACCTACCGCGGACACGGCACCTTCCTCGCCCGGGGCGGAGACCCCAAGGCCGCCATGGCCGAGATCCTCTGCCGGGAGACCGGTTGCTGCAAGGGCAAAGGGGGATCCATGCACCTGTGCGACCCCGACATCGGCTTCCTGGGGACCAACGCCATCGTGGCGGCTCACATCCCCATCGCCTCGGGTGTCGCCCTGGCCAACCAGTTGAAGAAGACGAATCGGGTGACCCTCTGCCTCTTCGGCGACGGGGCCTCCTGTGAAGGCGCCTTCTACGAGACCTTGAACATGGTCGCCCTCTGGAAGGTTCCGGTGGTGCTGGTCTGCGAGAACAACGGCTACGCGATATCGGTCCCGGTGAAGAAGTCGTTGAGCGTGGCCGAAATCGCCACCCGCGCCCAAGGGTTCGACATGCCCGGCGTTTCCATCGACGGAAACGACATCGTCGAGGTCTACGAGACCACGAGACAGGCGGTGGAGCGGGCGCGCGAGGGCGGGGGGCCGACGCTGATCGAGTGCAGGACCGTGCGCTGGGAACGCCACAGCGCCCTCTCGGCCGGATTCTACGAGTCGCGCGAGGAGAGGAAACGCTGGCAGGTGGTGGATCCCATCCCCAGGTTCCGCACCGTCCTCACGGATCAGATGGCGATCCAGGCTTCGGTGCTGGAGGAGATGGAGCAGGAGGCGGAAGAGGCTGCCGAGGAAGCCGCCGAGTTCGCCATCCGGAGCCCCTTTACGGGTACGGCGCAACTCGAACAAGATATCTTTGCCTGACTGGAGGGGTTTGGAACGGCGGTTTCCAACCGCCGGGACGGGAATGGAGCGGCGGTTTCCACCCGCCGGGAGGGAAGGAACGGCGGTTTCCTAACCGCCGAACTCCGGTGTGGCAAACTTGGCGATGAAGACCGGGCAATTGGAAATCGTCCCTCCTGTAGGAGCGGCGGTTTCCTAACCGCCGAACTCCGGTGTGACAAACTTGGCGACGTAGACCGGGCGATTGGAAATCGCCCCTCCTGTAGGAGCGGCGGTTTCCTAACCGCCGAACTCCGGTGTGACAAACTTGGCGATGAAGACCGGGCAATTGGAAATCGCCCCTCCCGTTTCAAAGAAGGAGAACCTGAAATGGTTGCCCAGGAATCCTCCGGTCCGAGGGTGATTCTCTGCGGTGTCGGCGGCGTCGGCCGCAGAGTGACCCGTCTGTTGAGCGTCCGTCCCGGCTACCGGATCGTGGCGGCATACACTAGGAACCGGGACCTGGCGGGTCAGGACCTGGGCCGTCTGGCGGGCATCGAACCCAACGGAGTCATCGTCACCACCGACCGGGACGCCGCCCTGCGGCAGCCGGCCGACATCGCGATCGTCGCCACCACCTCGTTCCTGAGAGCGGTGGCGCCCGAGCTGCGGGCGGCGGCGGAACACAACCTGAACGCCATCACCACGGCCGAGGAGGCGGCCTTCCCCTGGCTGACCGACGAGGTCCTGACCGATGAACTGGACCGGCTGGCCCGGGAGCGGGGAGTGTCGCTCCTGGGGGTGGGTTTGAACCCCGGCTTCATTTTCGACGCCCTGCTGTTGACGGCCACCGGCCCGGCCTGGGATGCCCGCAGGATCCGGATCAGACGGGTGGTGGACGTCTCCCGGTTCAGCGCCACCATCCAGCGGCGGCTGGGCATCGGTTTCTCCCGGGAGAAGTTCGAGGCGGGGGTTCAAGCCGGAACCATATTCGGCCACATCGGGTTTCCCCAATCCTTTCACCTGGCCGCCAAATGCCTGGGCCGGACGCTGGAGGACTACCGGAAGTCGTTCGAGCCGGTCATCGCCGAGCGCCCGTTCTCCAATGACTTCCTGACGGTCCAGCCGGGCCAGACCGTGGCCTTCATCCAGCGGGACGAGGGGATCATCGGCGGAGAGCCCTGGATCGATTCCGAGTTCGTCGCCTTCATCGATCCCTCCGCCGGAGACTTCGTGGCGCAGGACTCGATTTCGATCCAGGGTTACAACCCGCTCAATCTGACGATCCGTCCCGGCTGCCAGCCGCAGTTGGGCTCGGCGGCCATGGTGGCCAATTCCATTCCCAAGGTGATTGCGGCAGAGCCGGGGTTCCGGACCGTGGCGGATCTCCCGCCCCTCTGTCCGCCGTTGACGCACAGCGACGGGTTGGCCGAAGCCGCCCGGAACTGGTGATGCAGGGAGATCGTCCGGCGGCCATGGACAAGATACGAACCATCCAAGTCATTCCCCTGATTCGGCGCCTGGACCGGGTCTTCAGCGGAAGCACCTACCAGATCGTTTCGCGCAACACCATCTACGCCCGAATCGAAACCGAGGGGGGAATCATCGGCGAGGCCTTCGGTGGGGACGAGGACATCCACCAGCAGAAGGTGGTCCAAATCGCCAACGATTGCCTGGCGCCCCGGCTGATCGGCGCCGGGATCTGGCCCGTGGAACCGCTCTGGCGAAGGATGTTCGACACCCCCGATCTGCCGCTGCACAATCGCGGCATCCACACCTTGGACATGATCAACCACGCCATCCTGATGCAGGCCATCGCCATCATCGACATGGCGATCTGGGACGCCGTCGGGAAGTCCCTGGGCAAGCCGTTGTGGCAATTGCTGGGCGGTTTTCGAAGCCGGGTCCCGGTGGTCGGGATCGGCGGCTACTACAAGCCGGGAGCGTTGGACGAGTTGGGCGAGGAGATTCAACTCTGCATCGATCTGGGCCTGGCGGGAATCAAGCTGAAGGTGGGGAAGGCTTCGGTCGACGAGGACATCCGCCGGGTGGAATACATTCGGAAGCATTTTGCCGAATCCTTCGTGGTCGCCTGCGACGCGAACCAGGCGTGGACGTTCGAGCAGGCGCACCGCTTCGCACAAGGCGTCGCGGACCTGAACCTGGAGTGGCTGGAGGAACCCGTCCGTTGGTACGACCAGTTGGAGGGGTTGAAGCGGCTGAGGAACTCGACCGCCATTCCCCTCGTCGCCGGGCAGGGGGAGATCTCCAAATGGGGCTGCCGGGACTTGGTCCTGGGCGGCTGCGTCGACACACTCAACGTGGACGCCACCATCGCCGCCGGCATCACCGAGTGGATGAGGATCGCCTCCTTTGCCGAAACCATGGACATCAACATGGGTCACCATGAGGAGCCTCAGGTCGCGCTTCACATGCTGGCGGCCATTCCCAATTCCACCTATGTGGAGATCTTCCATCAGAAGGAGCGGGACCCCATGTGGTACGAGCTGGTGGAGGACCTGCCCCTCATCGCCGATGGATTCATGTATCCCAACGAAGGTCCGGGACTGGGCTGGCACTACAATGCCGAGGTCATCGATCGATATGGCCAGCCGGCTTAGCGTGCAGTTCTCTCCGACCCGGTTGGTCGCCTGCTTTGCAACGGTCGACAAGGCGCTGGTTCGAAGAGCCTCCCGTTCGGGACCATGACAGAAGTACAATTCCACAGCGGACTGGTCTGGGCGATTTTCCTGATCGCTGTCGTGACCTTTTCGAGCCTGTTGGTCCTGGCTGCTCCCTACGGCCGGCACTACTCCGGGAAGGGCTGGGGCCCGCACATTTCGAACCGGGCCAGTTGGGTCCTCATGGAGCTTCCGTCGTCAGCTCTCTTCCTGTGCGTTTTTCTCTCGGGATCAGCCGCATACCAGACAGTTCCGCTGGTTCTTCTCGGAGTCTGGCAGTGTCACTATCTCAACCGGACGTTTGTCTATCCTCTGCGCATTCGGACCGCGGGGAAGAAAATGCCTCTTCTGGTGATGGCCTGCGGCTTCGTTTTCAACTCGATCAACGCGTACGTCAACGCTCGGTTCATATCGGAGTTCGGCCAATATGGGTCCGAATGGCTGGGAGACCCGAGATTCCTGGGCGGTCTGGTGTTGTTCTTTGCCGGTCTGGCCCTGAACGTCCACTCTGACGGCATCCTCGTACAATTGCGCAAACCCGAAGAAGCCGGATACGCGGTTCCCCGGGGTGGCGCCTTCCGCTACGTTTCGTGTCCGAACTACCTCGGAGAGATCGTAGAGTGGGCGGGCTGGGCGCTTGCCACATGGTCGCCGGCTGGACTGGCCTTCTTCGTATACACCGCAGCAAACTTGATCCCGAGAGCGCGCAGCCACCATCAGTGGTACCGGGAGCGATTCTCCAACTACCCGGCCAGCCGGAAATCCCTGATTCCAGGCCTGATCTGATCGTCGCCGGCAAGAATCAAGAAAAAGATTGACAGAGCCCACATAAACTCTGTAATGTAGAGTAACTCTGCATTACAGAGTTACTTGATGACCCTGGACTGAGGAGGAATCCATGGCCGACAACACGCAAATCAAGGAAGACCTCGCATATGTCCGCGCCGTCGCCGAACGGTCGAAGGGGGCGCATGTTCCCGCCATCTATCTGCTGTGGGCGGTGATCGGGCTATTTGGTTTCGCGCTGGTCGACTTCGTAGACGACAAGAAGTGGATCAGCATCTACTGGCTCTTCGCTGGACCGATCGGAACGGCCCTTTCGATGTGGCTCGGCGCCAAGGCCGACCGGGACGCGGGCGCCACCAGCCGTGACGCAGGAATTCGTGCCAGCCTGCACTGGCTGTCGTTCATGGTGGCCGGCTGGCTTGGTTTAGCGCTGGTTTTCGCAGATCACCTCACATGGCGTGGTTTCGGATCCCTGTGGGTGCTGCTTCTGGCACTGACCTATTTCCAATTCGGGCTGCATTTGGAACGGCGATTGTTGCCGATTGGAGTCTTGATAGCCGCCGGGTACCTGGTCACCGTCTGGGTGCCGAACTACGGCTGGACCGCCACCGGAGTGGTGCTTGCCATCGCCCTCGTGACCGCAGCCTTCCTGGGAGCGCCGAAAAGTGAAACTGCCGGCTGACCCGGACCTACCCAAACTGGATGAGCTGGAACTGCTCAATGGGCTCCTGGAGCACCGCGTGCGTCTGGCCATCTGCGTCCTGCTCTCCAAGTACGACGCCATGTCGTTTACCCGCCTCAAGCAGGTGCTGGGCGAGACGGACGGCAGCCTCGGAGCACATCTCCGCAAGCTGGAGAATTCCGGCTACCTGGATGTGGAGAAGGCGTACCGCAACCGGAGACCGGTTACCTGGTACCGGATCAGCACCCGCGGACGGACCCACCTGAAACGGCACCTTGCCGTCCTGACGCAACTGATCGATCGAGCCGAATAGCAGTGGCTGACGCCTCTCTTTGCCCACATCGCCGACCGGAGGCCGCTTGGCGGGCTTCTTTGGGAGTCACTCCAATTTGGAAATCCGAATGCTGCCGTTGACGGTGGAAAGTCTTATGGGCGGTCCGCCCCCTCCGAGTTGGCCTTCCAATTTCTTCCCGATTTCGCCCTGAACCGTAAGCGGAAAATCGGTTGCAATGGATCCGTTGGCAGTCCGTGCGACTACATCCGCATGGGTCTGGGACGGCAAGGTCAGACGAACCGAGCCGTTCTTGGTATTCAACGCCACCTCACCGTCCGGCGAGGCGGAAAAACTCGCTCGGACCCTTCCATTCTTCGTCTTGGCCTGAAGGCGTCCTCGGATATTCTGAATACGAATCGAGCCGTTCTTCGTCTGAGCTTCGAGAACACCGCTGGCGCCGTCAATTTCGATAGCGCCATTCACGGTTTCAGCCTCCAAGGAACCCTT
Source organism: Acidobacteriota bacterium (assembly GCA_028874215.1). Taxonomy (NCBI): domain Bacteria; kingdom Pseudomonadati; phylum Acidobacteriota; species Acidobacteriota bacterium. The sequence goes on along the minus strand of JAPPLF010000101.1, from coordinate 135,019 downwards.
GCCTCCCTGGACCTGAATCCTACCGTTGGTGGTGGAATAGCGCTGCTTTCCCTCCAGACCGGACGCGTAAACCCGCCCATTGGAAGACGTCGTCTCCACGTTCATCCTGCGCGGCAGCTTGATTTCATATTGGACAGATGCGGAACGGCCCCACCAACTCCAGTGATTGGGCCAAACGGTACGGATCGTCAAGGTCTCTCCCTCGTGAATCCGTTCGACTTTGATTTCTTTCAGGATCCCCTTGTTCTCTTCGTTCCGCCACCCCTTGACCCTCTTGGTCACCTTCAACTGAATCTCACGCCTGTCCCAAGCTTGCAGGTGAATGCGCCCGTTTCTGTTTTCCAGTGAGAGGTTCCGGAGGGCGGTTGCAGGATAAGTGTACTCAGAAACGTCGGTCTGCTCGAAACCCGCTGCCTGCCAGCACGCAGCCGCTGACAGCAGGAGGAGAAGACCCAGTGACACACCCGGACGTGAGTGGTGATTGGAAATCATGTTCGTAACTCCCAGCTCGGCTTCTGATTTGCTTTGGACGCGGCTCTCCAACCGGACGACGTCACACGACAAGCGTCAACTGTCACGAATCGAGACCTGAGTCCAAAACAACAGGACGGTGAGGAAGCCCGCGGCGAGACCCAGCATCTGCGACCAAGACACGCTCGTCTGGGCAAGCGGCCGGATGGCCTCCAGACCGGAAGTTGCGTCGGTCCACCAGAAGGTCATGAGAGCCGCGACAGTGACGACCATTAGAATTTCCGACCAGGTTTGAATCGTTGCCAGCTTCGACTGTCTCCGGTTGTACTCACCGATTCTTGCCATCAGCAGGATGAATTCCCGGCTGGGGACCCGATCGCGTTGCACCGCGATCTCGGTTTCGAAGGTCGCCCGAAGAAGAGCCTCGAGATCTTCGTCGCGCCGTGCCCAAGGCTCAGTCATGAGTTCGCTCCCCTGGCAGTTGGGTCAGAGCGGGTCAGGTACTCCGAAAGCTTTCTCCTGGCCCGAAACGCCAGGACCCGCACGCTTCGCCTGTTGAGACTCATGATCCTGGCGACCTCCTTGTGGGAGAACCCCTCCGCGTACAGCAACCAGAGCATCTGCTGCTCGCGCATTGACAACGTTCGGAGCCCCTCGCGCAGGGCGAGAACATCGGCAATGTTCGCAGTGGGCCTGGTTGCCATGACTTGGCGTTCCGGTCCCTCCAGCCTGTTGCGCTTCTGCAAACCGCGACCGTGGTCCGCGATAGCGTTCGACGCGATCCGGTACAGGTACGCTCGCGCCGCGGGCGCGTCCGGAGTCTTGGCCATGCGGCTCGCCAGAAACTTGACGTAGGTGATCTGGAACAGGTCGTCGACCGAGTCCCGATCGCTGCAATGCCGGAGAAGATAAGCGCGGATCGCTGCTGCCGTGGCATCGTAGAAACGTCTGAACGCATCGTCCTTCGATCCGGACTGCTCCATCACTCCCAGACTTGTGCGGCGGCACGCGCTAAAGGCTGCCCACGTCTGCGGATACGCGCATGTCTCAACGCCCGTAAGTCTCGGCGTCGCCGCTACCATTATCGTCACGCTCTTCCGTGCGCCACATGACGTAGGTGGACACCGCAAGGGCAACACCGACCGCCCCTATGATGACGGCAGGGATCAGGAGATCGTCGTCCACCACAAGTGCCAGGACAAAGAATCCGATGCCCATGAACGTCAGAATCGAAGCCGGGACGAACAGTCCCTTCCATTTCTTGGACGGTTTTTCCCTCTCCAACGCAAGCGCGCTGGCGAGCTTTGATCCCGCGGGTGCCTGGATCGCCTGGGCGAAGGCTTCGCCCGTGGAGAACTTGTCGATCATCCGGCGGATTATTTCCGCCCGTTGCTCCTGCGCTCTCCTTCGAGTCACATGGCTGAACCAAAGGATGAGCACCACCATGGCAAAGACGCCAAGCGGTACAAGTGTGTTTTGCAACATCCACATTCCTGCCTCCTTTCGGACTTACTTATATGACGTTCGAACCTGGGGAGTCGTTAACTTTTTTCGTAGTCGCCGCCCCGAATTCACCTCGACGAACCAGAACAGCTGCGTCCGGACCTGAAGTTGGGGATTCAGACAGGGACGCGTTACGATCAGCTACCGATGGGACGCGAAACGTCACGGTTCCGAAGGTGGGCACTTGCCGCGCTGGCTGGTGTAGTCCTTCTGGCAGTTGTCCTGGTAGCGGCCGTTCTCGCCGTGTTCCGCTTCGGCGCCTTGCCTCTCGACCACGGGACAATCTTGGGCGGCGGCCGCGTCGAGGCGGTGGTGGAAGAACTGGGTCCGGTGGCCATCGGGTCGTACCTGATCACCCTGGAGAACGGCGGCTACGCCCTCGTGGACGCCGGAATGGATTCGGAAGCCCTCGCAATCCGGACCGTCCTGCAGCGCCGAGGCGCCCAGGCCCGGGACGTGAGGTTCATCTTCGTGACCCACGCTCACGGAGACCACATGGGCGGACTCCCGTCGTTCCCCGATGCCGAGGTCTACGCCATCGAGGCCGATGCAAAGGCCATTCGCCGCGCGCGTTCACGCACCGTCCAAGGGCTGGCGGACGGCGACGTGGTCAAGGCATCTGGCACGTCGGTTGAGGTATTCGCGATACCGGGCCACACACCGGGCAGCGCCGCCTACCTGGTGTATGGCGTTCTGTTCGTGGGGGACAGCGCTGCTGCGGCGTATGACGGTTCGGTCCAGGCGAATTGGCTCTTCTCCGAGGATGCAGAGTCGAACGAGGAATCCCTTGCTGCCTTGGCGCGCCGCCTGGAACGCAGAGCGGACGACGTGCAGCAAATTGCATTCGGCCACCAAGGGCCTGTGGACGGTCTCGGGCCTCTTCTCAAGTGGGCATCCGATCGCGCGCGGCGGTAGGGACAGCGATCTTAAGGAGTGGCCGGGTCGTGCCCCGCCAGGAACCTCAGCCCACTTGCTCCCCGTTGTTGAAGGTGACCGCTTCCTGGTTGCCGTCCTCGTCGCGATGGATCCAGCGCCCGTGCATCTTCCCCTCAAAAAAGGAGCCTTCCTGGACTTGACCGTCAGGGAACCGGAGAACCCAGCGCCCGTGGTGTTGCCCGTTGACATAAGGACCTTCCTGGATGCTCCCGTCGTCCCAGTGCTCAACCCAGTGTCCGTTCCGCTTGCTATCGACGTACGGGCCCTCATGAACCCCCCTGCCGTCCATCCAACGTTCGACCCAGTGCCCATGCTTCTTCCCATGGACACGGGGGCCTTCATGGACGCTCCCGTCCGGAAGGCGTTCGACCCACTGGCCGTGTTGTCGATCTTCCACAAATGGGCCGCCTGATAGGTTGTCGTCCGTGCCGCGAAAGACCCAGTTCCCATGGCGCCGACCCTCAACGAAGGGGCCTTCATGGGCGTTTCCGTTCGAATCGAAGCCGAACCAGTTGCCGTGCTGTTTTCCTTGTTCGAAGCGTCCGAATGATTCCAGGATCATGTGGCCACTGCCGGAGAACCACTTCAGGTAACCTGGTCCTTGGGCCACGTCTCCGTCACACCCTCCCGACCAGGTCCTGGCTTCATCCGGGATGAGGTGTGAGATCCAAACGTAGCATCCCGGCTGGTTGGACAACTCCATCCAGCACGACGACCTTGGGGGCTTTCCCTGGCACCGGTCCTGCTCGGATGGAAATTCTTGTTCGCCGATCAGTCGAGGGACGGTGATCAAGAAAAGAATGGCAAGAAGCGAGAGGACTCTTGGCATGGTCTCTCTCCTGGTTTCTCAGTTCGCTCGGGCGAGGTTCAATTACATTCAATACTATCAGAATCCCACTTGGCAGCCGCTGTACCGGTGCGAGGAATGAGGAGGATTGCCCGGTCGTCAGTCCGCCTATCTGGCTTTCTTTTCGGGAGAGTCATCGGCATCCGGATGGCGAAGCATCCGATTCGGCACCGTCAGCATGAGCAGTTCAGCGCCGAGCGGTAGCGTACGAACCTGAGTCGGGGACGGTCGTGTACATGGCTTGGCATGTTCGGATGTCATGGAATCTATCCAGTGCCATGTGCCCGACCCGCGTCAAGCACATCTCGTCGAAGGCCTCCATGGTCCGCTTGGCCACGAAGTCTTGCCTGTTTGAACACGGAGTCCGTGGCATGTTAGCGTCGAACAAAAGGTTCCCTCCTGATGACAAGAGTGCCAGGAGTGCTCTCTCCGGTAACGGAGTAGTCAGGGGGGTCATCATTTTGGGTAAACATTGGATTCCCGACGCACTGCGACATTGATGCGATCATACTGAGGACCAATTGAATCGCGACTGTCCCCTTCTGTCTCAGTGAGCCCCTTCTTCTCATTGCGCCCTTGCATCGCGCACTGAGATATCCAAGTTGACGATTTCACAGGCTTTTGGGAAGGGAATGAAATGGCTAAAGTGCTTTCATTTTGCGTGCAGATTTTGATCCCCGACGGTGAACAACCAGAAGGTCTGAGAATTATTGAGAAGCCAGGCTGGATCGGGTGTCACCTGAGTGCCTTGAAAAGGGGACAGTCACGTCCGTGACCTGCGGTCGGCATCTCGTGCCGGGTCAGACGCCTCCTCCCGATTTGTATGAGTGTTCGGATCGAGACTCATCTAAGGTTTCCGAGAGAAACTTCGAAACCCGGACATCCTTCCTCCCAATGAATCAAGTCGTCTTGAGACCTCGTGTTGAGGGAGGAAGACCGACCTGTCGCTCTGCCAAACTCGCAGGGCATCGACCAGCAGGGATGTGGCGCAGGCTCCGGCAATGGCCAACTCGTCAACGACCCAAAGTACGCCGTGGACGCGAAGCCCCTTCTCGGTAGCGACTCTGCGGAGCAGACCGTCGCCCGTCAGCAAGATCCCTCGGTTAGCCAGTGCGGTAACAAGACAGAAGCAGTCGTTTGCAGAAAGTGCACGGTGCTGCTCCCTGAGTGCGAAGGCATGCTCTATCTCGGCGGGTGTCAGGTCATGGGTGATCATGCCGTGTTCGTCGAGGCGCTTCCATTGCCGTTGGGAGAAGTCGAGGACTTCCGACGCGCGGACGGGCAATGGGACCACGAGTCGGTACGGCAGTTTGGAGAGGACTTCCAGCAACCCCCCTTTTCGGAGGTCGATCAGGCACGAAGCGTCATTGCCAATGACACACGTCACTGGATAGCTGGACCGCTGATCTGCCGCTCGACCGTATCGAGGGACTCGTTGAGAAGAGCAGCCGCACGGACCGGCGAGATCAGCTCTTCACCGACGGCGCGCCAGACAAGTCGCTTGAAGCGTTGGGGCTTCTCAAACGCCGCGAATCCTTGATCGGGGAGAATAGGTTCTGGTTCTTTTTTCCGCCAGGATCGGGCGAAGGTTCTAAATGCGCGTTCGACCGCAGCAGGACGCAGGATCCCGACTTGACCGAGGCGGACCAACATGGCCGCCGCGGAGACGCCGTATGTGTGCTTGAGGTCGATAATCTCGTAGGAGGTGACACGGTGACGGTTCCCCCCCGCTTCCTCGAGGAGATGTCGGCCCGGGACAAGGAAGGCCCCTGCGAATCGGTTCATTGCCGCCTCCAGCTTGATGGCGGTGTTTCTGGTGGAGCGGATGATCCTGTGTGCGAGTTCGTGGGCCAGGGTGAAGCGTTTTCGCTCCACGTTCGTCCGCTTGGATACCGCTATCGCCTCGGCGACGGGCCTGCCGCCTCTCATGACGCGGCACGCCAAGCCGTTGATACGCTCAGGGAGGTCGACTTCGACTACCTTGATCCCCTTTTCCTCCAGGAGAGCACAGAGGCTGGGCAGCGGATCCATGCCGAGGTCCCACGCCTTGCGAAGTTCATCGGCTTTGTCGTCGATCTGATCTTCGCTGGAGACGCTGTCGTTGCAGAGGTCCCCGAAAGAGTCGCCCGTGGACGGTATGCCGAGAACTTCCTCGATGGTCAGATATCGCTCGAGGTTGTCGATCAGGACGGCCTCGGCCCTGGCGCGATCGCGAGCCGGGGTGCTGAAGCGTTTACGGAACTCAAGCCCGTCGAGCGCCTCGACCTGCGCGCTCATGAGAAAATCCAGCGAGACATCGAGTGTCCTGGCGAGGCCGACCAGAACCGCCGAAGAGGGCATCATCTTGCCCGCTTCGTACTTGCTGATGGCCTGCGCGGTGATCTTGGGGTCCATCCGCTCGGCAAGCGACCGCATGGAAAGGCCAGCTCGCTTACGGGCGAGCCGAAGTCGTCTTCCAAACATTCCGTTCACGCCTCCCGTGTAAACTCATAGTTGACAATCTATCGAAATAGATTGCTATTTGTCAACCTAGAGTTAACGAAATATGGTTTTCCAAGGGGCCGTGGGTGATCACTGCATTTAAAGAACAATGGCTGAAACAGAGGAGGCAAGTATGGTCGTTGATCCAGCCTGGGTTGAAGCGAAGAACCACAAAAACCCAAAAACCTGACTGTCCCCTTCTCGCTTTCTCAGCGACGCGTCCGAGCGACTTTCAACAGTTCCCGGTACGCTCGCTGGGGACGCCCGCTTCGGCTATTTCACATGTTCGTACAACGCCGCTTTGCTCAACGTCGGCGATTTCGAGAGTTGGTCATACGTTGTCGGGCCAACCGGAGAAGCGTCTGGGTGACGGCTTGAGCCGGATCGGACGACAACTGGGAATCCGGCGGATAGTCAGTGGGGCTTTCCACGGTCGTGGCGTCGGCTTGACGCTTGCGCACCCGTTCCAGTCCTTGGCGGGCGGCTCGCTGGTCCAGGAGCCGGTTGATCCGCTGCCAAGTGGCGGGCTGGATGCGCCCGATGTTCTCCCGCAGGCGGGAAGCACTGAGGGTTTCGTGCCTGGGCAGACAGGCGAAGCGGCGAAAGCTCTGAGAGTCAATCAAGTGAAACGCCAAGTCGGTGTAGGAAAGATGATGCCAGCTCTTTAGGATAGCCACGCGCAGCACCTGCTCGGCGGACAGACTTGGAGCCCACTGGCCTGAATTGGCGGTGTCACACAGATCCTTCGAAACCAGATCCAAGATCGCGGTGTCACCGTCGAAGATCTTGGAAACAGCTTTCAGCTCTCGGATGAGTCGGGGATCGGGCCAGAGGCCTGAGAACAGAGATTGATTTTCCTGGTCTCGACGCATGGTTCGTGTCCTCGGTAATTCGAAAGTCATTCGATGTCGTTTGTTTCTCGCGGATAGACTGACCCGGCGTTTCCGGAAACGCTCCCACCCGGATGCTTCAACTTCCGGATCGGCACCGTCAGCATGAGCAGGGCCGCCGCCAGCGGAAGCGTTCCGATCAGCCAGAACACGAGGCTGTAGAGCTCCATATCGATGAAACGGCCAATCAGGCTCTGGACGACGACGGCGCCGATGGTGCCGGCGCATCCCGCCATGCCGAACAAGGTGCCCACCGAATGGGCCTCCGTCAGGTCGGTGGCCACGGTCTGGACGTTCACCGACCAGATGGCGAAGGCCATGAAGACGACGCACATCAGCAAGATGATCAGGTAGGGATTGGTAACCGTGTTGACCAGGATCCCCAGCGGTACCAACAAGGTGCCTCCCAACATGCAGACCTTCCGGGTCTTCGGGATTCCCAGGCCGCGCCGGATCAGAGAGGTGGAAATCCAACCGCCCAGCAGCAGACCCAGGTCGTTGGCCAGGAACGGGATCCAGAGCAGCCCGCCGATCATCTCCATGCTGAATCCGCGCTCCCGCATCAGGTACTCGGGCATCCAGAAGAGGTAGAAGTACCAGGTCCCGTCGGCCAGCGAGCGCGCTCCCAGCACCGTCCAGACCCCTCGATAGCGCAGGAAGTCCCGGACCCTCATCCTTTCACCGGTGTCGTCCTGGACCGCCTTGGCCGATTCCCGGAGATATTCCTGCTCCTCTTCCGTCAGCCGTGGATGTTCTTCCGGTTTGCGGTAGATGAAGGTCCACGGCAACAGCAGCAGGAATCCCAGCAGTCCGGTGATCAGGAACATGGCGCGCCACCCGACATTCAAGGTGAGCCAACTGATCACCGGCGGACCCAGTAGCGCACCGATGCCCAGACCCAACAGCATGATGCTCACGGGCTTGCCCCGGTCGCGGGGGTGGAACCACTCCGAAATGGCCTTGACGCCGGTGGGGAAGAACCCGGCTTCACCCAGGCCCAACAGAAAACGGTAGGCGCAGAGGGAGTAGAGACCCTGGGTCAGGCTGTGGAGGCAGGCGGCGATGGACCACCAGGTGACGGTCAGGTAGTAGCTGACCCGCGTTCCCAGGAAGTCGGCCAGCTTGCCGCCGAAGCCGTAGGAAAAGGTGTACGCGACCAGGAAGACGTTCACCACCAGCGCGTAGTCGCTGGCGCTCAAGCCGAATTCATCCCGGACCAGGGGAGCCACGATGGACAGGGTGATGCGGTCCAGGTAGTTGACGATGCCGCCCATGAACAGCATCCCCACGATCCACCAGCGGACCGGAAGCCTCCGGACAAGGGACCGGCCGGGAGACCCCGGAGAATGGGGAGTTCCTAATGCGAATAGCATGAAGTGTCCTTACTTGCCGCTTCGTTTTTTCATTGCGGCCAGGGCCTCCCGAGCGGCTTCGGCCTCCGGAGACATGCCCAGTTGACGGTACGCGTCCACCAGGACGGCGAGGGCCTGCATCGCCGTCGCCGAGGATCGCTCCAGCCGCACCACCTCTTTCAGGTGGATCACGGCATCCTTCCGGCGGCCCGCGTCCAAATAGGCTCGCGCGGCAATCTGGTGCGCCCGCGATTTCCCTCCTCTCATTCCGGCCAGGAGCTGTGCCCGCCGCCAGAGCGCGTCCGGATCGGGGAGTTGGGCGTACGCGAGAAGAAGAGCCCGGTTCGCGTCCGGAGTGTCTTTCGGAGCCTGGCGGAGATGGCTCTCCAGCTCCTTGGCAGCCTCCTGGTACCGGCCCAACGCCAGCAGAGTGAGTCCCAGCCAGTAGTTCAACTGAGGCGTGCCGGGGGCCAGCTCCCTTGCCTTTTGCAGCGAGGACAGCGCGCCTTCGAATTGAGACGTGAGATAGAGGTCCATGCCCAGGAAAAAGTGGGCCGTCGGCAGTCTGGGGTCCAGGCGGATGGCGGTCCGAAGCCGTGCGATCGCTGCCTCCAATCGATTCCCATCATGCAGAAGCAGTCCCAGATTCATCTGTGCTTCCGCGAAACCGGGCGCTACCCGGACGACCTCGAGGTAAGCCGCTTCCGCTTCGGCGTGGTCCCCCCGTTTGTGGGATTCGACCCCTCGACGAAACGTCTGGAAGACGGGATTGTCCGAGTCCAGGCGCCGCATCTCGTCGGAGCCGGTATCTCGAATCAGCAGGCTGTCCGCGGGTCTCGCCTCGGCCTGCCGCAGTTCCTCCGATTTTTGAAGTTCCACTCGTGCCTTCTCAGTCTCTCCTGTCCGGTTGTACAAGAGGCCCAGGGTGTAGTGGGCCTGGCGGTAATCCGGGTCAAGACGAATGCTGTGCTGCAACAGTTCTTCCGCTTCCTGGAACCTGCCGTCCTTCAGAGCCAGGCGGCCCAGGGCTGCATGAGCATGGGAATGATTTGGGCGCAGGTCCACGATCTCGCGATAAATCTCTTCCGCCTTCCCCAAATCTCCTTCGCTCTCGCGGATCTTGGCCAGGTAGAACCTGGAGTTGGCTGAAGTGGGAACCAGGTCGAGGCTTCGTCGAAGATGCTTCGCGGCCTCCTCGATCCGTCCCGCCTGGAACAAGTAGTACCCGAGAGAGAAGTGGGTCTGACCGCTGGAGTCTCTCGCCACGGCTTGCTCCAGAACGTCCAAGGCGCCCTTGACGTCGCCTCTCGCGTGGAGACAAGCTGCCAGCAGGGGGGCGTGCGGCTGGTCCAGTCGGTCCGGGTCCTGAATCCGGCGGAGAGCCTGGATCGCTTCCTGGTAGAGGCCTCTCCCGTACGCCTCCTCCGCCAGTTCATACAGGACGGGGTCCGTGGCCGCCCCTTTCAGGGCCCTGAAGAAATAGGGGTCCGACTCCTCGGGAGGGCCGGTCTTCTGCTTGGCCCGCCAGATCCAGAAAAGAGCCTCACCAGAGTCGGGGACCCGTTTCAGAGCGTTCTCCAAGGGACCGGCTGCTTCGCCGTGCCGACCGGACTCGACCAGGGTCTTCCCCAGCAGAATGAGCGCGCCGGCGTTCTCCGGCTCCTGTGTCAGCAGGTGTTCGAGAACCGATCGAGCCTGGGAAAAGTCTCCCCGTGCCAGCGCCGTGCGGGCCTCGTCCAAGCGGTCACTCGGGGGCGGCGGGGAAGGGAGGGCGCGCTGCCCCGGCCAGAGCAGGAGTCCGGCCAGAATCAAAAAGGAAGAGACTTGACGAACCGAAAGGTCTGGCATCCTTTAACGTGGCGGTCCGGGCCAGTCTACTACGGGGGCGCGGTCCATCCCACCGGACGCCGGGAAATCCGGGTCCGGTTATCATGGCGACGGCCGGGTCCGCCGGGGGACCGGCGAAAGCGAGCTTCCCATGTTACTGGTCCGCACCTGGACACTCGCGATCCTGATCCTGTTCACCAGCGCAGGAAATCCCCTCCTCGCCGGAGAGGGCTCTTCTCCCGGCTGGCCGATGTTCGTCGACGTTTCGGAGAGCGCCGGAGTCCCGTTTGTTCACCGTGCATCCGGCACTCCCAAAAAGTTCCTGTTGGAGACCATGGGTTCGGGAGTCGCGCTGCTGGATTACGATGGGGACGGGCTCCTGGACATCTACCTGCTGAACGGGGCCAGGCTGACCGCCGGCATGGTCCCGGGATCGACTCCGGAAAAGTCCACGCCCGACTACTGGAACCGGCTCTACAGAAACAACGGAAGCGGGAGATTCAGCGATGCCACTGAAGAGGCCGGAGTCAGCGGACGCGGCTATTCCATGGGTGTCGCGGTGGGGGACTACGATAACGATGGCCGTCCCGATCTTTACGTCACCAACTACCCCTCGAACCAGCTCTTTCGCAACCAGGGCGGCGGGACCTTCCGCGAGGTGACCGGGACCGCCGGCGTCAGCGGCGGCGGCTGGTCCAGCAGCGCCGGATTCTTCGACTACGACGGCGACGGCGACCTGGACCTGTTCGTCTGCCGCTACGTGCAGTGGGACTTCGACGACATCTTCTGCGGCCGTTCCGAGCTGCGCGCGTACTGCGACCCCCAGCGCTTTCCCGCCATTTCCAACCTGCTCTATCGGAACGACGGCGACGGGACCTTTACCGACGTGACGCGGAGCAGCGGCATCGGAAACCATCCGAGCAAGGGTCTGGGCGCCGCCTTCAACGACTTCGACCGCGACGGCCGGCCGGACATCGTCGTGGCCAACGACGGGGTGCCGCAATCACTCTTCCTGAATCAGGGGAACAGCTCCTTTCGGGAGGAAGCGCTGCTCAAGGGACTGGCTTTCGACGAAGACGGAAACACCTTCGCCGGGATGGGCATCGACTTCCAGGACTACGACCGGGACGGCTGGCCAGACGTACTGATCACGACCCTCTCGCTGGAGACCTACGCCCTGTTTCGCAATCTCTCGGGACAGGCCTTCGACTACGTTTCGAAACGCTCCGGCGTGGCCGTGGCCACCCGGCCTTACTCGGGCTGGGGAACCTTCTTCTTCGACGCCGACAACGACGGCCGGAAGGACATTTTCGTCGCTCAGGGGCACGTCATGGACACCATCGAGTCCACCAATTCGACACTGAGCTACCTCCAGCCGCCCCTGCTGCTCAGGAACTCGGACGATGTCTTCATTGACTTTTCGCCCGGAAGCGGCCGTCCCTTTGGAGACCCCCATGCCGGCCGGGGAGCCGCCTTCGGAGACCTGGACAACGACGGCGACCTGGACCTGGTGGTTGTCAACATGGACCGGCGGGTGCAGATACTCCGCAACGAAACCACTGGCGCCAATTGGATCAGCTTCCGCTTGAAGGGCCGCCGCTCGAACTCCGAAGGGATCGGCGCAGAGATCCGGATCACGCTGGACTCGGGAGAGCGTCAGTTCGCCCGTGTCTCCCGGGTCTCCAGCTACCTCTCCTCCAACGACGTGCGCTGCCACTTCGGGTTGGCGGAACATTCATCCATCCTGGAAGTCCGCGTCACCTGGCCCAGCGGAATCGTGCAGACGCTCCCTTCGGGCGGTGCGATTCAGTGCGTGGAGACCCTGGTGCCGGAGGTTCGTGGCCAGGAGTTGCTGGCGGGGCCGGTTGGGGGGCGCCCCCCTCCCGAACTCCCATGGGCGGATGTGAGGAAACGGGATTGGGAGACCAGTGCTAGTGGAATCGCAACCCGTAGCTCACCCTGACCCCGCGGCCCATCTCCGTAATCCGATCCTTGATGAACGACGTGTGGTTCCGATACAGCTTGTTGGTCACGTTGCTGACCGTGAACGACACGATGTGAGCCGTGCGCTCCCGTGGCCAGATATATGACCCCCGCAGATCGACCAGGGTGTAGCCGTCCGTTGGGGTCTCCCCGCGGTAGACATCGCCCTGCCTGGCCGTGAACACAAACCGCGGATTCAGGGTGAATCCGCGATACGGCAAGTCGAAGCTCAACGTGCCGCGAAAGGGCGGAATACGCGGCAGCGCTTCGCCGGTTCCCGTCAGATTCGCGTCGACGCGCCCGAGGCCAAGCGTGGCCCAGGCCCTTCCGGCGAACCGGATGCTGCCCTTCGCGTCGAATCCGACGAAGCGGCTGTCGCCCTGCAGGACGTCGAACACCGGCAGGTTGTCGATCACTTCGCCGCTACGGTTTCCGAAGATGAAGTTTCCGATGTCGTACACGAAGAAGTTCAGTTCGCCACGGACGCGATCTCTCCGGTGCCTCAGGCTCACGTCGAGGCCGAGGGTGGACTCGGGGTCGAGATCCGGGTTGCCGATGTCGAAGGAGAGGGTGCCGACGTGGGGGCCGAAGTTGTACATCTCCTCGATGGCCGGAGCGCGGTGTGAACGGGTCAGGTTGGCGACCAGGGTGTTGCCGCCGCCGAGTCGCGTATGAAGTCCGACCGACGCCGACGCCCCCACGAAATCGCGGTCACGCGGGTCGGGCGCCACGACCGGAGGGTGCTCGTCGTCGTGCTCGTCACCGTGGTCGTCGTGGTCCTCGTCGCCGTGCTCGTCGTCGTGCTCTTCGCCATGCTCGTCGTCGTGCTCGTCACCGTGCTCGTCGTCGTGCTCTTCGCCATGCTCGTCGTCATGCGCATGGCCGCCGGTTCGCTCCGCCACCTGGTAGCTGTCCCGATCGATCCGACCGCCGAACTGCAGGCGAAATCGCCCCAGGCTCAGCTCTTGGTAGGCGAAGGCCGCGAACGACCCCAGATCGGTCCGCGGCGCCAGCGCCTCGAAGCCTGCGGCCTCAAAGTCACGTACCCGGGCCCAAGCGCCGAACCTCCCCGACAGACGGCCTGTCTGCCGCTGGAAAACGTCGGCGCGGGCGATAAACGTGCGGTTTTCGTAAACGGTGCCGACGCGTTCGCTGCCGCCCTCGATCTCCAGTTCGTTGTGGTTCCAGTCGATGAGGTTCAGGCTGAGTTGCACCCCCTCGACGACGGGGTTGGCGAGATTCTGGAAACCGAAGTCGACGTGCAGCCCGCGACGCTGCCAGTCGAGCGCGATATCGGTCTCCCCGTGTTCGTTGTCCTCGTGTCCGCCGGACTCCTCCTCGTGGTGGTCGTCCTCGTGCCCGCCGTGCTCCTCTCCGTGGCCGTGGTGAGAGTGGAGTTCGCCGGCGACAGGCACTCCATAGCGGCCGTCGTTCAGCGTCACGCCGGCGCTGGCGAAGAGCCGGTCGCCCGACCAGCCGACACCGGCCCGCGCGTTTCTTGACTCGGTTGCGGAGTTCTCGACGGTCCCCGCGGGGCTTCCGTAATCGCCGGTGCGCCGCTGGCTGCCGCCGGCCCAGAAATGGACGCCGTTCCGCGCGTGCTGCAGTCCGAAGTTGGCGCCTGCCTGCCCGTTTGCACTTCCCAGATCGGCGCCAAACTGCGACCGCGTGCCATCGAAGAGCGACTCGCGATAGCTTGCGTGCGGCGAGATCACGTTGACGAGCCCTCCGACCGCGTTCGAGCCGTACAACAATGTCGCCGGCCCGCGCACGATTTCGATTCGCTCTGCGCCGTAGGGATCGACCGCGACGCCATGGTCAGCCGACTCGCCCGACAGGTCGCCGGTACGAATCCCGTCCTTCAGGATCAGCACCCGGTCACCATCGAACCCGCGGATGATCGGCCTGTTCGCTCCAGGTCCGAAGCTGCGGACCGCGATGCCGGGTTCGCGCTCGAGCGCAACGGCAAGATCGCCGGCCGACTCCCGGATGACATCGAACGCATGGGCCGTCGACACTGCGTTGAACGCCTCCAGCGCCGTCTCGGTTCCGCCCGGCGAGGCCGTCACGGTCACCTCTTCCTGCAAGGGCGAGAGGCTCAGCACGAAGTTCGCCGTCGCCGTCCGGCCGGGTTCGACGATCACTGTCTGCCGGCCCGCGGTCAGATGCTCCCGCTGCGCGAGGACCTCGTACTCGCCGGCGGGCACGTCGTCGACCTTGAACCTTCCCCGTTTGTCGGTCAGTGCGGAGGCGCCGGAGCCGACGACGACGATCACCGCGCCGCGGATGAAGTCCCCGTTCTCCTCCAGCGTCACCGTTCCGCGCACGGTGCCGGTTTCGTTGGCCAGCAGCGGCGTTCTGCCGCCGGCGGCCACCACGGCCGCCACAAGACATGTCAAAATTGCTCGGAATATCTTTCCCATTCCCTTTCGGTACATCTTTCCTGTTCCCTTCCTGAGTTTTTACGGTTCACTGATCCGCCACCGTCGTGAATGGAAACCGCGTGGGACCTGCCATACCGCCGGACCCCGGGGAGAATTCCTCCAGGGGACACCGGAAGTCGCGGGCCCGCGCGGCACCGGGAAAGACATCGGTCGCACGGGGCGCATTTGCATGCTCCACCGATACGGGCGGTGTCGCCGGCGATGGCGGTACTAAAGGCGAACTAAACGTGTAATGGGAACTAGGCGGGGGGTGCGCGGGCGGAGAGGCTGCGGAAATGACCGGATGAGATCCATCCGCCGTCGCCAGTCTGCTCCAGCGGCGCCGAAACGTCCGAGAAACCGATCTGCAAGGATCCGGAAAGTTCGGCGGCGGGCTGGTGCCGGAGCTGGCAGGCCACGCAGTCGTGGCCGGCTGCGTGCTCGTCGTGGCAGATGGCCCCAGCGAATGCGGCACCGGCGACTGCCAGTGTCAGGATGACGATCCAGGCGCGCCAGACGGAGCCACGTCGTGCGGGCCCGGTGTGCGTGGATCCTCTACGAGGCATCATCCTCCGAGGTTAGCACAGTAGCGGTAGCATCTTCTTGAAGTGCTGTAAAATTCCCGACTGCCGTCCCGGTGATGAGAAGCTGGGGCTAGCTCAATCCAGAATGGGGTTTCAACGCAATCGCCTGTAATGGATCTCCAGCCCCTTGGTTTTTGCCTCCGGGGTCTCGTAATACATTTCGATCGAATGGTGATCCGGGTCGATCAGGGTGATGACGGAACTCTTGACCATGGATTGTCCGGTGATCGGATCGGTCATCTCTCCGGTCAAGGTCCAAACCGATCCGGATTCGTCGACCTGGCCGTGCTCGAACTGCATGACGGTCGAGCCGGTGTCGATCCAGAATCCCTCCCAACGCTGGTCGGTCTTGTTGTATCCCCAGTAGCCCCGCCCGGCGAAGCTGGGAAAGGGACCCTCAACGGCATCACCCTGGTAGGTCTGCCGCAGAAAGCGTCCCCCCAGGTCCATGCTGTTGGTCATGACGCCGGTGGTGACCATGGGTTCGCCCGGACCCATCCAGATCTTGACCTCGGCTGTAAACTTGCCGACAAATGCCTCCAACCGAGTGTGCTCCTCATTCGGAGCGGCCAGGGCGGCAAAGTCGATGGGGGTTTGGTCAGCGTCGTTGCTCATAAAACCTCCTGAGAAAATGAAGGGAGCGATTTCCAATCGCCCATTCTTCGGTCGCCGCTGTGGTGCTCGGCGGTCCGGCGGTTAGGAAACCGCCGCTCCAAGGAGGGGCGATTTCCAATCGCCTGGCCTTCGTCGCCAAGTTGTCACATCGGAGTTCGGCGGTTAGGAAACCGCGGCTCCCCATGAGGAGAGGCGATTTCCAATCGCCTGTTCTTCCGTCGCCGCTCTGCTACTAGGGAGTTCGGCGGTTAGGAAACCGCGGCTCCGCGGACACGGTGAGAATAGGTCAGACTTGATTGCAGCACAATACGTGTAGCCCAACGCGGTTCCAAAATGACCGGAAGACCAAGAGAGTCACTGAGGCCAACCCGGCGTCGAGAACGGATCCCCTCGCTGGATCTGCTGCGCGGGTTCGCCCTCTTGGGCATTCTGATCATCAACATCCAGGTTTTTTCGATGATTTCGGCCGCCTACCTCAACCCCACGGCCTATGGGGATCTGAGCGGTGTCAATGGCTGGGTCTACATCTTGAGCCACGTGCTGGCCGACCAGAAGTTCATGACGCTGTTCACGATCCTCTATGGCGCCGGCATCGTGTTGATGACGTCACGGGCGGAAGCCCGCGGGACGAGCTCCGCGGGCATTCACTATCGCAGGACGTTCATTCTGTTGGTGATCGGGCTCCTGCACGCCTATCTGCTCTGGGCCGGCGACGTGCTGGTCTCCTATGCCCTCTGCGCGTTGGTGGTCTTCCCATTTCGCAATCTGGCCCCCAGGACCTTGCTGACACTGGGCCTGTGCAGCGTGCTGATCGCGTCCGCCATTTTTCTGTTCACGGGTCTGTCTTTGGCGTATATCCCGCCCGACGCGATCGCCGAAATGACGGACAACTGGAAGCCGTCGGCGGAACTGGTCCAGGAGGAGGTGGCGGCTTACCGGTCGGGGTGGTTGAAACAGATGGAGGAGCGAGTCGGCACGGCACTCTTTCTGCAAACCAAGGGGTTTCTGTTGTGGGGGCTCTGGCGAATCGGGGGACTGATGCTGGTGGGAATGGCGCTCTTCAAGTGGGGAGTCCTGACGGCTGCCCGCTCAAGCCGTTTCTACTTCGGTCTGGCCACCGCGGGCCTGACATTGGGGTGGATCCTGTCGAGTTACGGACTGGTTCACAATTTCGCCAGGAACTGGTCGTTGGATTGCCAATTCATCGGAAGCCAGTACAACTATTGGGGGAGCGTTCCGGTGAGCCTGGGCTACCTCAGCATCGTGATGTTGATTTGCAAATCAGATCTGCGTGGGCCGCTCTCGCAGTCCGTCTCGGCGGTCGGACGCACCGCGTTGAGCAACTACCTGCTCCAGACTCTCCTCTGCACCACGCTGTTCTACGGACACGGCTTCGGACTCTTCGGGAGCGTCGAGAGGACGGAGCAGGTGGCCATCGTCCTGGCGGTCTGGATCGTTCAGCTCGTTGCCTCTTCCTGGTGGGTCAAGCGGTTCCGCTACGGGCCTTTGGAATGGGTCTGGCGCTCCCTGACCTATTGGAACCTCCAACCCATCCGATAGGGACCGATTCCCGGATCGGCGGGACTCGGATCACCGCTTCAGCAGTTCATCCAGCGACAGCTTCTCGAAGACCAGGTCCGACCGGCTTCCCTCGTAAACGATCCCCACGTGCCGGTCGTCGATCCGGGTGATGCCGGGATACCCTCGCCCCCGGCCCACGTCCAGCAGAATCTGGTAATCCTCGGGCCAGGTCATGCCGTCGTCGAAGCTGACCTTGACGGTGTGGTGATGCCGTCCGTCGGGCGCATTGGGATTGGCAAACAGCAGGATGTATTTCGACTCCCCCTCTTCCTCGTAGTCGAATCGAAAGAGGCTGGCGTTGCAATTTGGTTCGATCAACGTCTTGCGGTTGGTTTCGTGCGGAATCCAGGTGATGCCCAGATCCCAGGTCACAAAGACGGCCCGGTACGGTTCCGGCTTGTCGTTGCGCATGTTCAGCATGACGGACCCGTCGCCGAGCTGCACCGCCAAGGTTTCGTTGCCTCCGCTGAAGGCCGGGTTGCTCACCGTCCAGGTGGCGCCATGGTCGCGGCTGTAGGTGATGTTTCCAAAGGGATATCCGGTCTCGTCACGCCCCTGGGTCGGCATGACGATGGTCCCGTCGGAAAGCGTAATCCCCCGGTTCGGCGCCGGGGCGAAGAGCCACCATTCCGGTTTCTTCAGTTTCCGGGTGACGTTCTCCGGCTCGGTCCAGGTGAGGCCGTCGTCCGTGGAACGGACCATCAGGATCTGGGCCGTCTTTCCGATTTCATATCCCGGCTCGGAGCCGTCGTCGCGCCACTGGTGTTTGCCCGGTTTGCCCCACATCCAGACGGCGGTGACGAAGATCTCTCCGGTGTTCTCGTCCACGAGGATGCCGGGGTCGCTGACCCCGTTCTCCTCCTGCGGCAACCCGCCCCATTCCCCCATGTCCATGATCGCCCGCTGCGGCTCCCAGGTCTGGCCGCCGTCGGTGCTGCGGATCAGCCCGATATCGATGTGTTCCTGCAAGTCTCGCGACTTCCGCCACCGCATGTCGTAAACGCAAAGCAGGGTGCCCTTGGGAGTCGTGGCGATTGCCGGGATGCGATAGGTATGGACTCCGTCGTCCATGTGCTTGCGCAGGGCCAGGCCGATCCGTTTGCGGACGCCGGGAGTCGTGTCCGTGGGAGTCAGCACTCCTGCGGAGGTGTTCACCGAAGTGCAGACGGCATCGGTCTTGTTTCCTAACTCGGCGGTAGGCCGCAACCGGACGGAAAGCCAGAAGACATTCTTCCCTGGTGACAGTTCCTGATTTCCCGTGAAGACGACTTGCTCAGCCGGTCGAGCGGGATCGCCGAACCTGTTCCCGACCTCGAATTCCTCCTGGTTACCCGAGTAGAACAACTCCAGGGACTCGATGTCGCTCAGGTCGTCCGTACCGCTGAGCTTGAAGAGGAACAATCCGGCGGTGTGGCCGGCGCCCTGGGCTTCGACAGTCAGTCGCAACAGGGGATTGTGTTCATTGCGAATCAGCACCGGATGCACCCGTTGGGCAGCAGTGATTTCCAAGCTGCCGGAGAACATTCCTGCACATCCATGGAGAGCCGGCAGGAGCAGGAGCAAGGCTGCATGTCCCTTCGCCATCAAACGGGTCAGTCTGGGAAATCCTTTTCCGGTCTTCATGGGTTCTCCTCCATTGGCCTTGTCGGGTATCGGTCCATCTGGATTTGATACTACTCTCATTGCGGTCGCTTCTCTTGAGTCTTAACCCTGGTTTGGGAAAGAGGCCCAAGGGGTGACCCTTGGTCAGAGGCGGATCGTGGCCAGATAGATGCTGGTCTTGCCTTCATGGGAAGAATAGTAGCTGAGCCAGAGAAGTCCTTCGTGCCAAACCATCCCCGGATAGCTCGTGTCGCCGCCGCTGGGCAGCTTGAGCACAGGTTCGTAGCCGGTCAAGGTCAATCTGGCCAGGACGGTGAAGGGCTCTCCCTGGATCCAGGCGCCGATCACGGGCGTTCCCCGCGGATACCCCCGGGACGCGGCCCGTCTGGTATCCGGACGAAATTGGGGCCGCCCAGACGGTGTTTCAGCTTGTGAAATGTCCATTCCCGGTAGGGAGGCGGGCTGCTTCCAACCCAACCCGGCCGGATCACAGCCACCATCCGGTCGTCCGCCAGGAAACGGACGGTGGTTTCGCTGGGAGCCGTCTTTCGAGCCTCGGGCGTCAGGCCGGGGAGCTTGAACTCCGTGATCCAGTTCCATTCGATCCCGTCGGTCGTCCAGTAGAGGAATGCTCGCCGGGGGGTGGCGGTCTCACCCAATTTGGAGACGCCGTAGCCTCGTCCCCCCTCCCGGCAGGTGCAGAATCATTTCCCCTGATGGCGGACCAGGTCGGTGAAGGCGCTATGAGGCGCCCGGTCCCAGATCTTTCGGACCGAAATGATCTCCGGTGCACTGGCCGTCGCTACGGTGGCGCCTACCCACGAGAAGAAAAGGATGCGGAGAACGGGCGTCATCTCTTGCTCCGTCAGTTGGAAAGGATGTGCTCGGTTTGGATCCTATCGAGCCAATCCAGCACTGCAAAATACCGTCCGCCAGAGCGTCCGCTATAATGCTCCCAACAGCTTCGAAACACTCACGATTCGGAAGTCTTTCACGGTGGATTCGTAGTCGGTAGAGAATCACACCAGTTGGGAGGATGGTTTGCTTGAGTGGTGGCCGTTGTTGCTAGGCTGGCCCGCCGTTTTTTTGTCGGTGACCTTGGCTGTGTTTGGGATCGTGTCCGCAAAACCTGGTTTGATTCTCGTGGCGGCTGTCTTGGCGACTCCGTTCAGCCTCTATCTAAGCGCTGTTTGGAACAATGGTATTTGGGTCTCAGTTGTCTATGCGGCCTTTCCGCTTACATTTGTTGCCGCTGCTTACACCGTCAAGCATCGTCGCCCATGGATAGCCTGGTGTCTGCTTGTTCCCTTCGTAGGTGTGGTCATAAGAATTTTTATCGACGTGATCAGTCGGTGAAATCAATCGCACCTCTCTACCGGCCTCACGACAAGTAAGCGGACCGAAGAGAAGGGGACAGTCATCATTGTCACGCCGCTCGCGAAGGATGATTTCCTGCACCTTCATCGTCCGCTCCACGGCGCTCGGCGGATACAGTTCCATCCCCACCTCCTCTTTGTGGGGGTAAAAGCTCATCCTAACCTCGCCCTCAATGGACCGGACACTTCAGGTACTAACGAAACCGGTGCACGGGGTGCACGACAAGAAGGTGACGACGGATCAAGCTGCAGCCTTGGAATTGGCTCTCCATTCCCAAAAGTCCTCAATGCGCCCACTGAGCCGAACACAGCGCAGGGCCATGATCGAATTCGCTCCTGGCACGCTCCAATGCATTCCGGATCGCTTGAGCCGAGCCCCGATGGCATTCTTGCATCCGGCTTCCACTACTCCGGTGGACGTGCAGAGCCCTTGCGCCTCGAATCGGGCGTAACGCATGCGATGTCGATTCTGCTGGAAACAGGTGCAGGCCGCTTTCGCTTCCTCGTTGTGAGCGGCCTCGGTGGCAAGCTCAGATAAGAGGGTCTCGATCCGACCGGCATCGAGTTCCAGGCAACGTTGTTGCGCCCAATCCTGGGCCAACTGGCGATCAGCGAATAAGTTCCTGGAGAGGGTATGAAGTCGCTCTTTGGCGTGGAAACGATCGATAATCTGCACCGCCTCCGGGAAGAGTTCCCCGGTCAGGTTCCAAATCCACATGATCCTGGTTGAGCTGCGCTTCCACCGTGCGGGCCGCCCACTCCAAGACTTGGCGCCGGAGGGCGGTCTCCAGAGCTTCGAAGTCCAAGGCTTCGGCCGCCAGGGGACCCATCAGGGTCCGGACTTCTTGCCGGATCTCCTGCGCCAGCGTTTTTTGGAGCTCTTTTTTTGGCCCGTCCGGGCCGAAGAAGCGTCCAGCTGAACCTGACAAATCTGCTCGCTGACCTCCACCAACTCCTTCACCAAGCTCCGCAATCGACGATACTCGGCGATCTGCGCCCGGGTGCGTTCAACCGCCGGCCCCGGGGGAATGATCTTGGTCACGGTTTTGCCGCCGACGCGACGGGTCAAGGAGAAACTGGGTCCGTGGCCTCGGTCGCCGGGCTGGGCACAGTGACAGTTGGGCTTGCCGCAACGGCGGTAACGCGTCGCGAGAGACCCGGGACGGAGGTCGCCGATTTCGAGCACGGCCTGCAACAACCGCTGGCGTCGATGTTGGAGCTGGCGCTGAGGGGAACGGTCTGGGGACAGGGGCACACTCCTACCTGACAGTTATAGTAACTGACAGAGAGTCTAAGCCCAATCGCTGACGTTCTCTGGCTTTCATCATCAGCATCACTCTCGTGTCGGGCACCCCGGTGCACGCGGATTGTTGACATCGGCGGACGGCATCCCGTAGAATTCTGCAATCCCAGGTTCGCGGATGTCGAATGCTCAATGCTGAATACGCAGATCTCTGCTATTCGTCCAGTCCAATTCAGTCCGCTTCAGCAAAAGGAGCACGGCGGAGTTGCGCCGGGATTCTTCCTTCAGCCTCACTATTCCCCGCCGAGAGGCCGTCAACGAGGCGACGGGCCTCCGAAGAACCGGCATTTCCAACGACCAGGGGGTTTTCAGTTTCGAGTGGATCGAGTGGAATCGTTATTGGCAGCCACTGTTGATACGCTGTAACGTCACCTTAGCCTTTTGATTCTTTGTGTGGGCTAGATTTTCGTCAAGGGGAGGCACCGTATGCTACTTGGCAAACAACATCTCAAAGCAACTTCTCTATTAATTATTTTAATCTTAGCAGGCACTCCTTTACTTCTATCGCAGGCTACGACGGGGACGATAACGGGCACCGTCGTCGATGAGGTCGAGGCGGTGATTCCAGGGGCCACAGTGACTGTAACCAATGTGGACACCGGTGAAGAACGTGAAGCGATCACCGATGATACGGGTGTTTTCGGACTTCCGTATTTGAGACCAGGTGTCTATGACCTCAGAGCCGAAATGCCCGGCTTCAAGACGGCCCTACTGACCCAGATCGAGATTCGGGTGGATTCGCACGTCCGTCGCCAGGTGACGTTGGCAGTGGGCGAGGTTACGGAACAAGTGACCGTCCAGGCTGCGGTGACTCGTGTCGAAACGGAAACACCGGCGATCGGTGAAGTACTGCAGGAACGGGAGATCAAAGAGCTTCCCATCAATCAGAGAAGTTTTGTCGGCCTGACTCGCTTAACTGCGGGGGCCCACGGTTCCCCCTTTACAGAGTCCGGTAACGCAGGCGAATCCCATGGTTTTCGCATAGGCCGCGGGGTGACCACCGTGACGATTTCAGGTCAGCGGGAGACCTCGACCAATTACATGTTCGATGGGATCCCGAGTAAAGAGCCCTTCTACGGATCTTCCGCTCAACTTCCGGCTCTCGATGCTTTGGCTGAAGTGAAAGTCCAGCGGGGTTTCTTCTCAGGTCAAAACGATAATCCAGCGGTCGTCAACGCAATCACCAAGTCGGGAACCAACGCAATTCACGGTTCCGGCTGGATGTTTCATCGCAACGACAATCTGGACGCGCGAAACTTTTTTTCAGTCGGCAATCCGGAGTTCCTC
This sequence comes from Acidobacteriota bacterium, assembly GCA_028874215.1. Taxonomy (NCBI): domain Bacteria; kingdom Pseudomonadati; phylum Acidobacteriota; species Acidobacteriota bacterium. The sequence goes on along the minus strand of JAPPLF010000101.1, from coordinate 111,958 downwards.
CAGAACCAGTTCGGAGCTGAGGTGGGCGGTCCGGTGATTCAAGATAAACTGTTCTGGTTTTTTAGCTACGAAGGTTTTCGCTCACGAAAGGCCGCGACCGGTCGCAACATCGTCCCCACGTCTCGGCATCTACAGGGAGATTTCTCGGATTTGGCAGAGCCCCTGATCGATCCAACCACGGGAGAGCCCTTCCCAGGGAATATCATCCCGTCGAGCAGGTTTCATCCATTTGCCAACCAATACATAGGTCTCGGTTTCATACCGGCGCCCAATCAGCCGCCCGGTGACGTCTTCAATCTCATTGGCGAGACGGGTCTCGTGAGAAATGATGACAAATTCATCACGCGAGTGGATTTTGCACTCTCGGAGACGGATAGATTCTTCGGAAGATGGTCCGGGATTGACAGTATCGTCAACGATCGAAGTTTGTTGCCCGGGTCAGAAACGGCGCGTCCGTTAACTGCCCATAATCTGGTTTTTGATTGGGTTCATTCGTTTGGACCCACACTGGTAGCCAATGCGAAAGCAGGTCTGAATAAGGTGGAAATCAGCTACTGGAGTCCAACAAACGCCCTGACGGATCCCGACTGGCCGACGGAATTTGGAATACGGAACATTAACATTGTTCCTGAGTGCAATGCGGTGCCAGGAGTGTCAATGGGTGGCTTTTCGACGTTTGGTGGGCCAGGCAGCTGCATAGCCCCTTTCCAGAATGACTGGCACTACATCTTCAACATGTCATGGATAAAGGGGCGCCATAACGTGTCCTGGGGATTCGAGGTGCGCGATAAGGGTCACACGCTGATCGGCACTTTCAACCAGCAGGGTAACTTTCAGTATTTGGGTCAGTTCACCGGGCATCCGGTAGCAGACTTTCTCCTGGGGCATACGAATCGAGTTATCGGTCACAAGACCGGTCCCGCAGTCGACAAAGAAGGAATCTGGTTCAACAGCTTCATCCAGGATGAGTTCAAAATCAGCCGCAACGTTAGCCTGACCCTCGGTCTGCGCTATCAGCTCTACCCCTGGCTGGTCTCCACAACCGGGGACCGGCTCGGCCTATTTGACGGAGCCGCGAACGGAGGCGCCGGAGGCTTTCGCGCCGAGAGGGATGTCGGACGCGTGATTGACGTCGATAAGAACAACTTTGCTCCCCGGATTGGAATTGCGTGGAGCCCAGGGGGTTCTCAGGATTTTGCCATCCGTTCCAGTTTTGGAATCTTCTACGACGAGGTGCCCGGAAACGAACTGGCGTGGGACGCTATCCTTTCGCCCAACAATAGTATTGTCCAGACCTTCTTCAGCGACACCGACAAGCCGACGATCGAAATCTCAACACTTTTTCCGGATCCGCCCCCGGGTGATCCGTTTGATATAAAAGACATATCCCTCATACTCTTGAGTACTCCTCAGAGGCGGTCGGATCCCTATCAGCAGATATGGACCCTGAGCGTCCAACGTATGCTTCCCTGGGGCTTGTTTGGTGAGATGGCTTATGTGGGCTCTCATGGTGTGAGCATGTCGAAGCGGTGGAATATCAATCGGTCCATCGCACGTTGGCGTGAAGGGGGGCGAACGGCAAACGACCCGTCCTGCGATTCGGCCTGCCGTCAGGCGAATCGTGCTTGGCCTGATTTTCAATTCATTCTCACGGATCATGCCATGGGACAGTCCTGGTATCACGGCCTGGAATTCACGCTACGAAAAGCTTTGAGTCAGGGATTGAGTTTTCTGACCACTTACTCCTGGGCGAAATCGTTGGATACTGATTCGTTTGACAGTAAGGGAGCCCGTAACTATGTGCCCTGGGATCGGGACAAAGGCTTGAGTACTTTCGATTTGCGGCACCGTTTTAACTTCAGCTTCGTATACGAGTTGCCTCTTTTTGAAGGCCAAAGCGCAGCCATGAGACACGCATTGGGAGGTTGGCAGCTGTCGGGCATCACGACGCTCATGAGCGGTTTCAACTTCCACCCAACTACAAGCTCGGATCCAGCCAACAGTGAGGCCATCTTCAACAAGCGTCCCAATCGCTTGGGAGACGGCAACCTGCCGGCCGGTCAGCGATCACCGGATCGATGGTTTGATCTCGGCGCCTTTTCATTGCCGGCCCCTGGCACCTTTGGTAACTCGGGTGCTCAATTCCTGTACAGCGATGGTTTTGTCGGTCAGGACTTAGGGCTATTCAAGAATTTCAATATCCCAGGAATCTCGGAAGAAGCAAAAGTACAGTTCCGGACAGAGTTTTTCAACATCTTCAATAACGTCAACTTTGGAAGACCAAGCGCCAATTTGGAGTCTGGATCCTACGGGCGGATCACGACAGCTACCGATGCACGAAGGATCCAATTCGGATTGAAGCTCATCTTCTAGTACCCCGTTGAGAAGCTGGAGCACGGACACCGAAGGTGCCTTCGGTGTCCGTCCCTTCTTTGCTCTCCTCCGATGATTACAGTCTCGAACTTCACCGGGCGAGCTTGGCTTTTAGCGCTCTGTAGGGGCGCAAAGCATTCTGGCCTGCGCGGTTGAACCGTTCCCGATCCAAGCTACGGATACTGCAGTTCCGGAAACAGGGCAGACTCCGCCTTGAGCCGCTTGTACTGGTTGAGTGCTGCTTCAGCCTCCTGATTCCGCCCGGACCGCCGATAGAGCGTGGACAAGGCGTAGTGCGCTTCAGGACTATCCGGCTGGATGCCGACAGCATGTTTGAGCAGCCTTTCGGCCTCGGCCAGATTGACATCCTTGATCTGGCGTTCGGCTTTCATCACGAGAGCCTGAAAATGATCTGAGTCCAGCGCCAGCACACGATCCAGATACTCGTCGGCTTTCCCGCCCTTCTGGTTTTCCTCGTAGAGGGCTTCAAGAACCGCTAGCTGATAGAGGGCGTGCACCCCCAACGGTGAGGCCTGATTGATAGCCAGCAACTCTTTCTCAGCTTCCTGCGTTCTGCCCAGCATCCGCAATGCCGAGCCCATGAGCAAACGGGTGTGATCGTCGGGGGCTCCGTTTGAGAGATAGCGGTCGATCCATTCCAGCGCTTTCCCGGCTCGATTGGCGGACAGGTACTGACGCGCCACAATGAATTCGAGGCTGTGCTCCGCTGCCGCAGGGGCCACAGCCCGCAGCAGCCTACCGGCGATCTGAGTGTATCCGGGATGTTCCCGGGCTGATATGACTGCTGAGACGATCATCTCCTTCAGTAGACCGGGATCGGTCCCCCAGGCTTTGCGAAACGTCTCGACGGCCGCCGTTTCGTTCCCCCGAGCGACGAGGGTAAAGCACAATCCGAACAGTGCGTGCATATTGTCGGGGTTCATGTTGAGGATCTTTTTGTATTCCACCTCGGCCCCGTTCATGTCGAGAGCCTGAAAAAGGAGTCCCGCTAGTTGAAGCCGTGGAGAGGGCGTCGCCGGATCCAGGCGTACATTCTCTCTGAGTGCAGCGATGGCCCGCTGCGGCTGGTTCAGCTGTATCCGCACCTGGGCCAGAGAATTGAAGTACCGGGGACGCGTCTCCAGTTCAGTCGCTCGGACGAAATACTCGCCAGCTTTCTCCAGATTGCCACGTGCAAACTCCGCACGGCCCAGGTTGTAGTGCGCCATGGCCGAGGACGGATCCTCAGCCAGAACTTCGCGGGACAACTCCTCAACACGGGGAATGTCTTGCAGTTGAAAATAAGTATCGGCCAGCTTGAAAAGAATATCTGGATTTGAGGGTTGTTGCTCCAGAGCTGCCTCTATAGAGCGCGCGGCTTCATCATGTTTTCCTTGGGCGGAATAGATTAATCCAAGTTGGTAGTGAACCTCCGCAGAATCCGGGAGGTCCAATTGCAAGGCGCTGGAGATGTGCCGCTCGGCGGATTCGTAGTCCTTCCTGGCGAAATCCATCCGGCCTTGCAGGAAGTAAACGGGTGCGGCGGCGCCTTCTTTGACGAGTGGTTCGAGCTTGCTTTGCGCCGAGTCCAAATCCCCATTCTGGAAGTGGAGCAGGCTCAGGAAGTATTGCAGCCGCGAAGGTTCGAACTGAGGATTGTCCACCTGGGGACGAAGCGCCACAACCCGTTCCAAGACCTCGATCGCTGCTTTGTATTGAGACTGAAAGTGCAAGCTGACGCCCAGGTAGTAAAGGGCTTGAGCGTCGTCCGGGTAAGAATCAAGGTATTCTCGAAAGAGTTTCTCGGCCTCGGCCGATTTGTTCTGGTTGAGAAGTTCCAGGGCCTTCTGGCGAGTCTCTAAATGCTCCTGCGACAGTCCCGGGGCAAAGATCGCGAGGGTTGTGACGAGTAGCACGGCAAGCTTGCCTGTCCAATTCACAGGCTAATTACATACCTTGAAACAGGTGCTGCGTGCAATTGTGCGAACCGGAGGCACCATCCTCCGGAGCGAATGTAGGAGGCGCCTCGGGCGCCGAAAGAGTTTGCTCCCCCACCGGCTGTTGCCAGTCAAACCAGTCAAAGGTGCTTGAAGACGAACCACCCACGTCGCATACTAGCTTGCTAAAGACGCATGCTGCGCAAGACCGGACATTCCAAAGAGCGTCTGCTGCTCGTTGCAGTCACGGTTCTACTCCTTCTCACGCCCGCCTTCATTCTCCCCGGAACTCAACGGGACGAACAGCGCCAGAAGGAGGAGAGTGTAGATCCCTATTCCGATTGGCTCGATGAAGACGTCTTCTACATCGTGACTCCCGAGGAAAGATCGGTCTTCGAGAAACTCACCGCTGACGAGGAGAAGGAGATTTTTATCGAGCAGTTCTGGCGCCGGCGCGACCCCGATCCGTCCACGGACTTCAACGAGTTCAAGGTCGAGCACTACAGGCGTATAGCCTATGCAAATGAGCGTTACAGTAATGCGGGTGTGTTCGGATGGCAGACTGACCGGGGTCGCATCTACATTACTTTCGGCCCGCCTGAATCAGTCGACAAATACGGTGCAGGAGCAACCTACTATCGGGAGATCGAGGAGGGTGGAGGCGCGACCCAGGTCTACCCCATGGAAAAGTGGTTCTACAACTACATTGAGGGGATAGGCAACGGCATTGAGATCGAATTCGTGGATCGTTCCATGACAGGCGACTTCCGGATCGCGTTGCGGCCCGAGGAGAAGGATGCCCTCCTGCGTATGCCCGGGGGTGGGAAGACCCTGTTCGAGAAGATGGGCTTCGAGACGAGAGCCTCTCGGATCAGGGGCTCGGAGCTGATGCGAAGCTTCGGCGGGGACGACGACGTCTACCACAAAGCAGGAGCGAATCCCTTTCTTCGTCTGGAGAGGTATTTCCAGCTGCAAAAGCCTCCCGAGATCAAGTTCACTGATTTGAAGGCGCAAGTAGACACGCGGGTCCGCTACACACGGTTTCCCGTTTCAGCCAACAACTCGCACTTGCGGTTGAATGATTCTTCGTTTCTGGCTCCGATCACGGTCTATCTTCCGGTCTCGGAATTGACTTACCAATCGCTGGGAGAGGAAACGGAGCGCGCCACCGTGAATCTCTACGGTGCCGTGAGAAGTGCAGCCGGCAGGGTCATTCAGGAGTTCGAGGAGACTGTTTACGATGACCGGCGCGCGGGACTGGATCCCTCGGACGCCTATATCTACCCCTACAAGCGCTACCAGAAGATCATCCCGCTGTCGCCTGGTCTGTACAAACTAAGTCTCGTAGTCGAGGACGTCAGCAGTGGCGAGATGGGTTACCTGGAAAAGAAGTTGAATCTTCCTGTCAAGATGAGCGACGAACTCTCGCTTTCGTCGGTTGTCCTTTCCGATCTCATCACTCCGGCCAAAGAGGGCAGCTTGCCGGATCCTTTTGTGACGGCGCTGGGATGGAAAGTCTACCCGGTCAGCAACAACCACTTCCGCTCAGGAGAATCCCTCGGCATGTATTTCGAGGTGTATAACTTCGCAATCGATGGTGCCAGCTCGTACCCAGATCTGGACATCCTGGCAGAAGTCAAAGACAGCCATGGAAAAGTGCTGGTCAACCAGGCGGACCAGGCACTCTTCGAAGTCCTGGGGGACCGGATAGCTGTCGCTTTTGTCTTCGGCTTGAAGGGCTTCGGGGCAGGCAAGTACGACCTTGAGTTGAAAGTGGAGGATCGGATCCTGCAGAAGAAGGTGTTGCAAAGGACCCGCTTCCAGGTCCCGCCAGACGAGTCTTGAGCAAGATCCGAAAGCTTTCGGGCCGCTTTTCGCCACCCCACTAATTCTTTCTCTTACCTACAGCAGGGAGCAAACTTGCTTATTGGCGGGCCTCACGGTCTTTGAGCGGAACACCTATGAGATTGGCGAATAGGCAGTGATGATGAAACTGAAGAGCCTCGGCGTGATCCTGCTTCTGTGGCTGCCGATGGCCGTTCTCTCCAAGCCGAATCAATACAGAGAAGTCTCAAGCGAACTCGGATTCCTGGGAAAAAATATCACTGGCGACGCCGACAAACCTCTGATCGTTGATTCGATGAGTGGAGGGGTCCTTTGTCTTGACTATAACAACGACGGTTACATTGATGTCTACTTGGTCAATGGAGCCCAGAGAGACGGAAAGAAGACTCCTAACCTTCTCTTTCGCAATAAAGGCAACGGACACTTCGAAGAGGTAGCTAAGGAGGCAGGAGTGGCAGATTTGGGTTGGGGGATGGGCGGGACAGCGGCTGACATCGACAACGACGGCGACACGGACCTTTACGTCACAAACTTCGGTCCCAATCGGCTTTACCGCAACAACGGCGATGGTACTTTTACCGACTTCACGCAGGCTTCGGGCACGGGCAGTAGTGCCTGGAGTGCCAGTGCAGCTTTTGCGGACCTCGATGGGGACGGCTGGGTCGACCTCTATGTGACCAACTACGTGGACTTCGACTTCTCTGCCCCCCCCACATCCGGCCGATTCTGCCGTTTCAAAGGACGACCGGCCTATTGCGGGCCGAAGCGCTATCCGGCCTCCCGCGATGTCCTTTACAGAAACCTGGGCAACGGAGTCTTTTCGGATGTCAGTAGAACGAGTGGTATTGCCGACCGCAGCTACTATGGACTTGGAGTGGTCTGCACCGACTATGACAACGACGGCGATCTCGACGTTTATGTCGCCAATGATTCGGTTCCCAACAATCTTTTTCAGAATAACGGCCGGGGTCAGTTCAAAGATGTGGCGCTGCAGGCTGGCGTAGCCGTGGATGCCAACGGAAAAGAGCAAGCGGGGATGGGGGTCGACGCCGGGGATTATGACAACGATGGCTGGATGGATCTGTATGTGACGAATTTTTCGGAAGAGTACAACACCCTCTATCGCAATCTGGGGAACGGCTTTTTTATCGACAGCACCCGCGAGACCGGATTAGCTCAACCCACTATGAGCTATTTGGGATTCGGCACAGGTTTCATCGACTTCAACCGTGATGGTCGCGTGGACCTCTTTGTCGCGAATGGTCATCTCTACCCCAACGTGCCACCCTATTCGATGCCGGATCAGTGGTTCTTGAATATTGGGAACAGCCGGTTTCGCGATGTTTCGAATCAGGCATTCCCCTCACCAACCGCCGCCGTTGGACGCGGGGCGGCATTTGTCGATCTCGACAATGACGGAAGTCTCGAGATCGTCGTCTCCAATCTGGATGATCAACCGCTGGTCTACCGTCGAGACCAACTGGGGAATCACTGGCTGGGCCTGAGACTCCAGGGAACATGCAGCAATGGCGACGCCCTGGGGACGCGTGTCTTTCTGTCTTCAAAAAAGGGTGGTCCTCAGCAGATGAGAGAGGTACGGAGTTCCTCCAGCTATTGCTCACAAAATGACCCGCGCATTCTCTTTGGCGTGCCCGACGGGGAAGCGGCGCTCAGGGTTGAGATTCGTTGGCCCAGCGGAAAGACATCGGTGCTCAAGGACCTTAAACTCAATCGCTATCACGAAGTTGTAGAACCGGCTTGTGACGAGCCCGGCTGATGGGATTCGGAGCCTGAGGCTCAACGCCGCCGTTTGGGGCAAGCGCAACGGCAAGATGTTCTGGGAGACGGAGCGAAGTGGATTTGGAACCTGACCGGGGAACTCTTCCCGGAGGCGGTGCAGATTATCGATCGTTTCCACGCCAAAGAGCGACTTCATACCCTCTCCAGGAACTTATTCGCTGATCGCCAGTTGGCCCAGGATTGGGCGCAACAACGTTGCCTGGAACTCGATGCCGGTCGGATCGAGACCCTCTTATCTGAGCTTGCCACCGAGGCCGCTCACAACGAGGAAGCGAAAGCGGCCTGCACCTGTTTCCAGCAGAATCGACATCGCATGCGTTACGCCCGATTCGAGGCGCAAGGGCTCTGCACGTCCACCGGAGTAGTGGAAGCCGGATGCAAGAATGCCATCGGGGCTCGGCTCAAGCGATCCGGAATGCATTGGAGCGTGCCAGGAGCGAATTCGATCATGGCCCTGCGCTGTGTTCGGCTCAGTGGGCGCTTTGAGGACCCTTGGGAATGGAGAGCCAATTCCAAGGCTGCAGCTTGATCCGTCGTCACTTTTTTGTCGTGCACCCCCCCGAACTCGGACTGTTGACATGGCTGGACGGCATACCTTAAACTTTCGCCATCCCAGGCTACGGGACCAAGTATGTCCGACCGCGTATACGCTGATCCGTTCGATTCGATCAGTCCAGTCGGCTCTTCTACTGCAAGACGAAAACTGCGCATTCACGTCGGGCGGTTTCCCTCAGCCTCACTATTTCCCACTGATCGGGAGGAAAAGAAATGCGACGTAATTCATTGGCCCTAGTGCTGTTGGTCGCCATCGTCCTGGCGTCGACCGGCGGTCTCAGGGCCCAGGCGGAAGGGTCCGGGACCATTACCGGCCGAGTGCTGGACGACACCACCGCGGTGGTTCCCGGGGCTGACGTTGAGGCCGTCAACGAGGCGACGGGCCTCCGCAGAACCGGCATCTCCAACGAACAGGGGGTCTTCAGTTTCGCCGCTTTGCCGGTGGGCTCCTACACCCTCAGTGTAGAGATGCCCGGCTTCAAGAAGGCAGTGGTGGAAGGGATCCAACTCGAGGTGTTCGCCGTAGTGGATCACACCTTGACGCTTCAGGTGGGTGAAGTCAGCGATACGGTGTTGGTCACGGCCGAGGCGACGGTCGTCGACCGGAGAACCGCCGAGCTGGGCACCGTGATCGGCGAGGAGATGGTGGAGGAACTGCCGCTGAACGGAAGAGGGTTCCTGCAGCTCGCCGGGATTCAGGCCGGCGTGCAGGCCGGCGATTCGGCTCCCGGCGTCGCGCAGTGGGCTTACGGTCCTCGCCAGACCTCCGCGGCCATATCCGGGACGCGGGTGAGTTCTACGTCGTACGTATTCGACGGAATTCCTTTCAAGGAGCATTTCTACGGTGCTCCGGGGGCCCTCGTTCAAGTCGACGCCATTTCGGAATTCAAGGTCCAGAAGGGCTTTTTCACGGGCCGCGGGCAGACCCCGGGCGTGGTCAGCGTCGTCACCAAACAGGGAACCAACGCGATCAGTGGAAGCGCCTGGTTCTTTCACCGCAACGACAACCTGGACGCCAGAAGCTTTTTTGACCGGGAACTCGGAGAGTTTCGGCAACACCAGTGGGGATTCGAGGTCGGGGGGCCGGTACTGAAGGACAAGTTGTTCTGGTACGTCTCCTTGGAGGGGTTGAACTCAAGCCGTTTCAACACGCAGTTCCTCACCGTACCGCCGACAAGATTTCTCCAGGGGGATTTTTCTTCCTTGTCGACTCCCGTCATTGACCCGATGACGGGTGAGCCTTTTCCCAACAACCAGATTCCGTCCAATCGCATTCACCCCTGGGCCCGGTTGTACATGGAGGATGGACTGATCCCGGCGCCCAATCTTCCGGGCACCGCCAACAACTTCACGGGTGCGGCGCCGAGAATCCAGGACGACACGAAATGGATCTGGCGTGGAGATTGGCAGGCTACAGACAACGATAAAGTCTTTGCCCGTGTGATCCACTCCGACTCGCAACTGTTCGACAGCAGAATCAACAGAGGCGCGAATGTCGAGTATCCGCTCTACGGAAGAAATGCCGTCGTCAACTGGACCCACGTATTCGCCAATAACCTGGTTCTGGATGCGCGGGCCGGATTGAACCGCGCCATCATGTCGCTGGCGCAAAACCTGGAACGGGACACGGACCCGATCTGGTCGGAGAGGTACGGCATCCGGAACATCAACACGACTCGGACCTGCAACTATGCCCCGGCTGCAGGCATGGTCAGCTATACGCGTTTTGGCGGCGCCGGCAACTGCATCGTCCCGGTCAACAACGACCTCTACTACATGGCCGACATGAGCTACACCCAGGGCCGGCACGAGATGACCTTCGGCATGACCATCATCGACCGGTTCACACAGCAACTGGCTGCTTCATGGACCCAGGGGAACTTCCAATTTTCGGGAATCATTACCGGGAACGACGTTGCCGATTTCCTGTTGGGACATCCCGAGAACTCCACGGGCGCCGCGGCGGCCGGAGCGAATCGAGTCTCCATGTGGTGGGACGCCTATTTCGAGGACCGCATCCGCGTCACGCCCAATTTCAGCCTGACCCTGGCCTTGCGCTACCAGGTGCACCCCTGGCTGGCTCTGGAGGTGGGACCTGAAGGGGGCAACTATCTGGACATCATGGACTTCACGCGTCCGCGCGGAGGCGTGATCTTTGGAGGGCCCGGGAGTCTCATCGACACCGACTTCAATGACTTTGCTCCCCGGATCGGGTTCGCCTGGACACCCACTGCCAACCAGAATTTCGTGCTCCGGGGCAGCTACGGTGTCTTCTATGATGAAACACCGGGTAACGATCTGGCCTGGGACAGCTCCGGTCCGCAGAATGCATTCATCAACAACGCCATCAGCCGGGACCCGAAGAACCCCATCGACATCGCCACACTGTTCAAGGATCCTCCCGTATTCGATCCGGACAACTTTAACGAGATTCTGGATATGAGCGATCCGATCGGGTACGTCTCACTGATTACCAGCAAGAGACGGAGCCCTTATCTGCAGAACTGGACCCTGAGTATCCAGAACATGCTTCCGGGCCAAGTCCTGCTTGAGACGGCCTATGTCGGATCGACGGGAAGGAAGCTGTCCCAGAGGCAGGAACTCAATCGGCCGCTTCCGCAGCTTGGCGCGCCCCCCTTCGAACAGGAGCGGCGCCCCTGGCCCAATATCGGCTTCAATATCCAGGATGCCGGTGCGGGGATGTCCGACTACAATGCGCTTCAAGTCACCCTCAGAAAAACCGGCACCAAATTGAGCTTCCTTATGGGCTATACCTATGCGAAGACAACCGACTGGGATTCCTTTGGGTCGGTGACGACGTATCGGCTCACCGACACCAACAACGCTCGAAGCGATTGGGATATGGGACATCGTCTGTCGTTCAGTTGGAACTACCTGCTTCCGAAAATGGAAGGACAGTCCGGCTTGATCCGGAATCTCCTGGGCGGTTGGCAGTTTGGTGGAATTACGACGCTGAACAGCGGACTGCCGATTACGATCGGCATGTCCAGCGACAACTCCAACACGGGAAGCACGTACAACGCGCGTCAGCCGAACCGGTTGCGCAACGGCACCAGGGGCAACCAGGACATCCAACAATGGTTCAATACGGCCGCCTTTGCCTTGAATCCCATCAATACATATGGGAACAGCGGCCGGAATATCATCGATCGGGACGGCATCATCAACCAGGATCTGGCTCTGATCAAGAACTGGGCCCTGCCGATGCTACCCACCGAAGAGGGGCGGTTGCAGCTCAGGTTCGAGTTCTTCAATGCCTTCAACCACCCGAACTTCGGGGGACCGAGCTCCAATATTCAGAGTGCAGCCTTCGGAAGGGTCAGTAGCGCGTTGTTCGGCCGGGTGATACAAACTGCCTTGAAGGTCTATTTCTGACGCATCCCACTACTGTGGAAAACGTAAGGGCGCCCCTCGCGGGCGCCCTTTTTTTGTAAGGAGGGGTGTTTATCCCCAATCGACGCCTGACCGCCGCATGTAGTCACGGATGTACGTGAGGGTGTCCTCCTGACCGTGTCCCGCGTCCCGGTACCGGGTCACCAGCGTTTCCACCAGCGGACCCGCCGCCAGCGGCACGCCCAGGTCCCTGCCCAGTTCGACACACAGACGAAGATCCTTGACCGCCCCATCAGTCACGAAGTGAAGCGGTTGGCCGTCCAGGGACAGCTTCATGGTCCTTTCCATGAACGTGCTGTGGCCCATGCTCGGCTTGATGACGTCGAGCAGAATCCGCGGATCCAACCCGGCCTTCACGCCCAGGGCCATCCCCTCGCAGGCGCCGATGAAGTTGATGTACATGATCAGGTTGTTCACCAGCTTGGCGGCGTGGCCGGAACCGAGCGGCCCCATGTGGACCACGGTCTTTCCGATGCACCGGAAAAGCGGACGATACTTCTCGAACGCTGCCTTTTCTCCACCGGCGAATACGGTCAACGAGGCATCCCGCGCACCCCAGATGCCCCCGCTGATGGGCGCGTCCAGGACCTGAATGCCTCTGGAGGCGCCGGCTTCCGCGATGCGGCGCATGACCGCCGGCGAATTGGTGCTGGTGTCGATGCAGGCGCCTCCCGCGGCCAGACCGGAAAAGACGCCGTTGTTGCCCAGCACGACCGATTCCACTTCCACCGGGCCGGGCAGGGACAGCAGCACCACGTCGGATCGCTCGGCCGTGTCCGCGGGGCTCGTCGCCCAGACGGCGCCCCCATCCTCGAGATTGCGGGCCTGCTCGCGACGGATGTCGTGGATGGTCAGTTCGTATCCGGCCTTCTGCAGGTTGGCGGCCATGGGGTTCCCCATGGCGCCCAGGCCGATGAATCCGATTCTCATATCGGCACCTTTCTACCGGTCCCTGTTTCGCGGGGATCACGGCCGGCGTGAAGTCAGGACCGATGTGAATCTACGGCGTGCCGCGCCGATCGCCGCCGTCCATGTAGATGGAACTTCCGAACATGTAGGAACAGACCTCCGATGCCAGAAAGGCGACCACGTCGGCGATTTCCTCCGGCTCGGCAATGCGTCCGGCCGGGAGCCCGCGCCCCAGGTCCCTGAGAACTTCCTCCACGTCGCGGCCCTCTTTGTCCGCCTTCGCCTGAAACAGATCGCGCGCCCTTTGGGTGTTGGTGAAACCGGGGCAGATGGTATTGACCAGGATGCCGTCCCCCGAGACCGCGTCCGAGAGTGCGCGTGTCATGTTGAGGATGGTGATGTTGGCCAGGCTCACCGGAATGTTGCCCTGGGCCGGACTCGCGCCGGCGCTTCCTGCGATGTTGACGATGCGTCCCCAGCCGCCCCACTTCATGTGAGGGATCACGAGTTGGGACATGCGAAGGTAGCTGTAGCTCTTCAGGCTCAGCGCATCGTCGATCAGATCGGTGGGAAGATCCAGGATGTCGTGCGCCCGCGCCGCACCGGCGCAATTCACCAGGATATCGACCCCTCCGAACTGTTCGACCGTCTCGTCCACGACCCGGCGGCACGCCTCCAAGGTGGTCAGGTCCGCCGAAACGGCATACCCTTCGCCTCCCGCCTCGTTGATCTCCCCGACCGTCTGGTCCAGTAGATTCCGGTCACGGGCCGTGATGCAGATCCGCGCACCCTCGCGGGCAAGCGCCAGGGCGCAGCATCTTCCAATCCCGCGATTGCCGCCGGTGACGATAGCGACCTTTCCTCTTAGTCCCAGGTCCACGTGTGCTCCTTAATTGTCAGCGTCGCTGCCGGAAACCAGACCCGCATCGATTTGAATCTGTTTATACTCATATCACCCACTCAGAATAGTGTATCCGAGTCGCTGGTCTAAGTGATCCCCATGCTCCATATCCCGGCAATCGCGGCACTTGCGGGTTTCCTGCTGTTGGCGCAGGGCGAGCCGGAGAAGGCCCTGAGGCGGGCGGTTCAACTCCAACAGGACGGTGATCTGCAAGGCGCCATCGAAGTGTACCGGTCCTTGCTGGCCCGTAACCCCGGTCTGGCGGAGGTCCGAGTCAAGCTGGGCAACGCCTACGCTTCGAGCGGCCGGTATCAGGATGCCGTCGCCCAATACGAATCGGCTATTGAATCCGGCGGTCTCATTGACCCGACGGGCGCCAGATACGCCCTCGGGTGGACCCATTATCGAACGGCCGACTTCGAGAGGGCCAAGCAGATCCTGGTCCAGGTCGTCGCCGATGGATCGAAGGGCAGGGAAGCCCTTCAGTTGCTGGCCTCCTGCCACTTCAACCTGGGCGAGTGGCGGAAGATGATCGAACTTCTGTCGCCGCTTGAGATGGAATTGTCCCAATCTCCAGCCCTGACCTATCTGTTGGGAGTTGCCCTGGAAGAGGACGGGCGGGCGGAAGAGGGAACGCCGCTCGTCGAGAACGCCCTGAAAGACACGGACTGGCCGACATCGCGGTTCCGGTCCGAGATGCGCGCAGATTGGCTCAATCGTTTGGCGCGCCGAGGCGGCAAGTTGATGGAAAACGGAGACTACCCGGGAGCGGCCAGGCACTTGGAAAGAGCCCTCGCGCTCGACCCGCGGGTCCCTTCGTTGAACGCCACGTACGGGAAGTTGCTCCGGCTCATGAACCGGCACGACACAGCGAACCAGGCCTTCCTGGAAGAACTCAAGATCAATCCCGACGATTACGACGCCAATCTGTACCGCGGCATCTTTCTCTTTGAGAACGAACAGCAATATGAGGAAGCCCTGGCCCGCTTCGAACGTGCGCTGCGGACGCGGCCGGGCGATGCGGATGCGCGGTTTCAGATGGGACTCGTCTACAGCTCCTCCAACCGGATCGAAGAGGCGATCCGAACCGTGAAGAGTGTGGTGGATGAAAACCCCAATTTCCTGGAAGGCCACGTGACTCTGGCCGGCCTGTACTTCCGGTTGGGACGGCAGGAGGAAGCCGAACGCCACCGGGTCGCCGCCGAGCGGCTGCGGACCAGCAGGGACGGGCAGCACCTGATCAAGATGGGACAAATCGCGCAGGCCTCGGAGCTGTTCGAGCGCCAGAAGCAGGCGGATCCGTCCGATCCCGAGCCCTACTTCCATCAGGGGATGGGGCGTTGGCAGGAGCAGGATTGGCCGGGCGCCGCCGCAGAGTTCAAAGAGGCCGTTCGATTGGATGGCAACAATCCCAAGTACGCCATCTACTATTCGAACGCATTGGCGCAATCGGGAGCGCACGAACTGGCCCGGCCGGTCCTTGAGTCTCTGGGCCGGGATCGATGGCCGCAACTGAACTCCCGCCAGGCCTGGATTCTGGGGGACACCTATTTTCAGATGGGAGAGCACGACCGGGTTCTCCAGGTCCTGGACTTCCTGGCCGACCGGGAACCGAAAAACGCGCGCGTCGATCTCATGCGGGGCCAGATCCATCTCCGCAAGGGAGACTATGAGCAAGCCCGCGCCTCCGCTGAAGGGAGCATCAGAAGGCAACCGGACAACGATCTTGCCTATTCACTGTTGGGAACGGCCCGGTACCTGTTGAAGGACATGCCGGGGGCGAAAGAGGCTTTCCTCAAGGCTGTCGAGCGAGCTCCCGACAACCCGAATCATCTGCGCAAGCTGGGCGCTCTCTACCTGGAGTTGGGAGAGACCGAGCCGGCCATCGAGACTCTTGAGCGAGCCCGGCCCGCCGCCGCCAGATTCCCCAGTATCCAACGTCTTCTGGAAAGGGCGTACCGGTCCAGGAAGACCGGTTCAAAGGAATAAAACCACCGCCGCGGCGCTAGTCCGGCTCCTCGACCCTGAGAATCTGGTCGGGTTGGACGCCGTTCAATACCTGAACCTTGCCCGACGGCCAGCGGATCTCCAGAGACTCGACGCCTTCTTCCTTCCCCAAACCGAAATGAACCCGACGGTCCGGCGAGGACATGAGGCCCACCGTCGAGGAAACAAGGTTGTGAAGGGTCCGTCCCGAGGCCGTCCGCAGCAGGACGGAGGCTCCGATGGCGTCCCGGTTGCTGGCCCGGCCGCGGAGATCCAGCATCAGCCAGTGGTTTCCGTTGCCGCCCGAATTTTGCAGAATCCTCGGCATCTGGTTCAGCGACGTAACGACGATATCCAGGAATCCGTCATCGTTCAGATCTCCGAAGGATGAACCGCGCTGGTAGGCGATGCGCATGAAATCCTTGCCCAGGCTCTCGGAGACATCGGCAAAGGCCGTCCCCTCCAGGTTCCGCAGCATGGTGTCGTGCTGGGCGGTGTCGGGACTCAGGTATTCCAGGCCCCCGTTGGCCGAATAGATGTCCTTCCAACCGTCGTTGTCGAAATCGATGAACCCGCTGCCCCAGCCCGTGAAGCTGCGGCTCAGCTTGGCCACCTGAGTCCGGTAACTGACATATTCGAAAAACCGCCCGCCCCGGTTCTGAAAGAGCCCGTGGAGCTGATTCCTGAGGTCGTTGTAGAAAATGTCGACCTGCCCGTCATTGTTGAAATCCTTGGCGTCGGCGCCCATGCCCGAGCCGGCCACCGCCGAACCCTTGTAGGCGAC
The DNA here is from genome assembly GCA_028874215.1 of Acidobacteriota bacterium. Classification (NCBI taxonomy): domain Bacteria; kingdom Pseudomonadati; phylum Acidobacteriota; species Acidobacteriota bacterium. Next base: position 95,454 of record JAPPLF010000101.1, on the reverse strand, counting down.
GCCCAGGAAAAACGAAGCTTCCCGGAAGGTTCCGTCGCCCTGATTCAGGTAGAGAAAATTCTGCACCGTGTCGTTGGCGACGAACACGTCCGGACGGCCGTCCTGATTGAAATCGGCAATTCCCAACCCCATGCCCTTGCCCAACGCGTTGTCGAGGCCCGCCTCGCGTGAGACATCGGTGAATTTCCCGCCGCCCAGATTCCGGTAGAGCGTGTTGGAAACACTCCGGACGGTCTTGGGACTGCAGTAGAACGGAGTGCCGTCGGGAAACAGGCACGGCTTGTCGGTTTTGGCGTTCCAATAGGTGTATTGGGAGACGAACAGGTCCAGCAGGGAATCCTGGTCGTAGTCGAACCAGGCGGCGTCCACGCTCAACAGGTCTTCCGGCTTGTCGTCGAGGCCCGACCCGATGGTCACGTCGCTGAACGTCCCGTCGCCGTTGTTTCGATACAGGGTGTTGGGTCCGGCGTTGCCGATGAACAGGTCGCGGTCGCCGTCGTTGTCGTAGTCGCCGGCGGTCACCCCGAAACAGTAGCCCAATCCGGCCCCCGTCAGGCCGGCCTGCCGGGTGACGTTCTCGAATCTGCCTCCGCCCAGGTTGCGCAGGAGGCAGTTGTGAAACGAGCGGTTGGTCTTCTCGACTTCGGGCAACTTGGCGCCGTTGGTGAAGAAGATGTCCAGCCTGCCGTCGCCGTCGTAGTCGAAGATGGCGACGCCGCCGCACATGGGCTGGGGAAAGTACTTGCGCCCGGTGAAGTCGTTATTGGAATGGTAGCGAATATCCGATCTGGATGCGATGTCGGTGAATCGAATGGATCCCGGATCCTCCCCGCGGGCGGCTGTTTCGGACGGGGCGCTCAAGACCCAAATGAAAGGGACAGCCAATACCGGAATGAATAGTCGGCTCCACGCCAGGGTCCATCCCATGGGATGCATCGGAGTCATGGTACGACAATCGTTGGTTTATGCGGGAGTTCCGCAGGTTACGGCCGCTGCCGCCAGATCTGGACCAGCTCCCAGTCCACTCCTTCCCTGGCTTGGCCGAAGTTTCCCAGGATGATGTCGGTGCCGCCGTCTCCGTCGATGTCACCCAGCTCAAGGGTGATGTAGTCGCACGGAATATCGGCCAAAGAGCGGGGTTGGAAGGACCCGGGTCGGGTCTGTTCGTACCAGACCACTCCCGGAAGATTGTATCGACGGCGCACCTCCTCGGTCAGATTGGGGAAATAGGAAGCTGCCACCAGGTCGAGATCGCCATCTCCGTCCAGGTCCCCCGCTTCGGCGCGGAGAGCGCCGTAGTAGACGTCCACGGGGTGATGGACAAAGGAAAGGTCGCCTTTGTTCTCCAGCCACGACAGCCCATGGTAGGGCCTCATCTCCGCCATGGCGTCCAGTGTGTCTCCGTGGGTGAAGAGCACATCCAGGTCCCCGTCTTGATCCAGATCGACCATTTCGAGCCCGCTCGAGCCCCAGTGCGGGTGAGGCGCGACGAAGAGGGTTTTCTTTTCGAAGGTCCCCGGTCCCCGATTGAGGAACGCGACCACCGCTTCGTGTTCCTGCGAGAGCAGGGCAATGAAGTCGGTCCTTCCGTCCCGGTCGAGGTCCACGATGGGAATGTGAATCGCGCCGGCCCGGTCATCCAGTTCCACGGACCTGAAATCTCCGGCTCCGAGTTTCGAGGCTTTTTCCGGACCGGACCCGTTTTCCAGATAGTGAATGCCCCCTACGGTCCTCCATCCGAACTCGGCGACGATGACGTCCACGTCCTGATCCCCGTCAAAGTCTGCTGCCCGGACGTCGGCGACCCTGCCGATCCCGGTAGCCAGACGGTGGACCTCGAATTCACGCTTCCCGGTCCGCCGGAGCCAAGCCACCGATCCGGTTCGCTGGTCGGTCGGCTTGGGCCATCCGAGATCTGCGATCAGCAGGTCGGTCCTTCCATCCCGATCCAGGTCCACGACCTCCGCATGGCAGGGATTGGTGAGTTTGGCGATGGGTCGGAGGTCCATTTGACCGTCATCGGGATCGGTCCAGCTCACCCACCCGGAGATCATGTCGCTGACCACCAGTTCGGGGCCCTCCAGATCCGGAAACAGTTCCAGGAGCCGGACATTGGCTGCTCCGGGTTGGAGACCGCGAACCTTCCTGCCCGGCAAGAGTCGGCGGTCGAACTTGAGCTCCGGCCCCCCACGCTTTGCCGTCCAACGCGGCGTGTCCAATCGGTCAGGCGCCTTCGACCGGAAGTAGGAGGCGACTTGCAGGGCGTCGACGTCCCAGATCGGCTTGTTGTGGGATTGCAGGAGGGTGATGTTGGCCAGTTTGAACTTCCTCTGAATCAGGCCGGGCCATTCCTTCTTGGGGAGGATCTCCGGGGGCGTCCATTCGTGGCACTGGGTACACGCCTGCCGAATCTTCGTTCCCAAGGCTTCCGCATCCGTGGGCTGGGGGAGTTCGGATGAGACCCCGCCGGCGGAGGGCCGGGCGGGGCTGAGCAAGAAGAGACTCAGGCAGAGAACCGGGAAACAGCCGGCCGACTGACCACGCGACGTCATGCTCGAGATGGTAGCCAGGAGGGGGGACAGTCTTGTCCCCCATTCCTGTCTCTCCACAATTCCAAGAATCGGCGGTTAGGAAACCGCCGCTCCCATCCATATAATCTGCGTCATGGCCCGGAAAGGCCGAGGCTCGCGGCGCCGACCGAGAAAGAAAAAACGAGTTCGAAGGACCTCGGGGAAGACTAGCTCTCGAACTGCTCCGAAGAAACCGTCCCCGGACCGGAGGCCCAGGAGCCTCTACCTGGGCTTGGCGGTCCTAGGCGCCATTCTCGCAGCCGGAACTCTCTATTTCTTCAAAGAACGAACTGAATCTTTTACCCGGAACGTCTGGACAGAGGAGTACACCATCCCTCCCAGGAATCTTCCGCTCGGGGATGTGGAAGAAGCGTTGAAGAAGGTTCCGGAAGGCTCCGACGAATGGGATACGGAAGAACTGGACGTCGAAATCGAGAGCCGGCTCGAGAAGCTGGCCGTTGCGCTCAAGGACACGCCGGATTCCGATTCGTTTCCTTCCGGGCTGTTGAGCTCCGGATTCAAGGGGACGCCGCTGGAGCCGGCCGCCACCCGGAAGGTCAAGTCCGAAGAGGGGTTGGAGATTCTCCGCGGCGAGCCGGCCGGCGAGGAGCGTGTCACGGCTGCGGCGTTCCCGTCGGAGATCGCCAGGCTCCTGCGGGAAGCCGTCCGGATCCGTGATGTGAAATTCAAGGTGACGAGGATCGAATCGCCCCGGTTTCCAGGATCATCCGTCGTCAGCGACGTCATCTACACCATCGTCGGTCAGGGCAAGGATGGCGAATCCTTGCAGTGGAAGGGGGACTGGCAACTCAGTTGGCAAAAGGACCGAACGGGCCGCTGGGAACTCTCGCGGCTGAAAGTCCTTGCCGCGTCGCGGGCGAGAAGTGCCGGAAGCGCCTTCACGGAGGTCACGCATCAAGCGCTGGGAAAGAATGATTCTTACCGGAAGCAGTTGCTTCAAGGAGTCGAGTATTGGCAGGGAGTCCTCGACTATGTGGCCGGAATGGATGTCTATGGTCACAACGGCGTCGCAATTGCCGATATCGACGGCGACGGCGACGAGGATTTCCATGTCTCCCAGCCGGCGGGCCTGCCCAATCTGCTGTTTCGCAACGAGGGAGACGGCACCTTTCTGGACGTCACGGAAATGGCGGGAGTCGACGTCCTGGACAACACGGCCTCCAGTTTCCTGGCCGACACGGACAACGACGGGGACCCGGACCTGATCCTCATCGGGACCAGCTCACTGCTGTTTCAAAACGACGGTTCCGGCCGGTTCAGCCTGGCCGGCGACTCCGGGTTCGAGGCCATCGATGACACCGACGGCAGCAAAGTGTCCGCCGCCTTGGCCGACTACGACCGGGACGGACACCTGGACATCTACGTCTGTTCATACGCCTTTTGGCGGGGACAGGAGGAATTGGGAAACTATCCCTTTCCCTACCATGACGCCAACAACGGCGCCCCCAACATCCTCTTGCGGAACCAGGGGAATGGGTCGTTCCGCGACGTCACCCTCCAATCCGGAATGAACCGGAACAATCTGCGTTACAGCTTCGCCGCGGCGTGGGGTGACTACAACGGCGACCGATACCCGGACCTGTACGTCGCCAACGACTTCGGTCGCAACAACCTCTACCGGAACAACGGTGACGGTACCTTCACCGACGTGGCCCGGGAAGCGGGAGTGGAGGACATCGGAGCGGGGATGAGCGCGGCCTGGGAGGACTACGACAACGACGGCCGACTGGACCTCTACGTGGGAAACATGTGGTCGTCGGCAGGTCAGCGGATCACTTCGTTGCGGCAGTTTCAGAGCCAGCGGCCGCAGGAAGAGGTCCAAAACTATCAACGGCATGCCAAGGGCAACTCGTTGTTCTCCAATCGGGGCGACGGCACGTTCGAGGAGGTCGGCGCACAAGCGGACGTGGAGTTGGGACGGTGGGCCTGGAGCAGCGATTTCTTCGACTTCGACAACGACGGTCATGAAGACCTGTACGTGGTGAACGGCTTCATCACCAACGAAGACACGAAGGACCTCTGAAGCTTCCTCTGGCGGCAGGTCGTGTCGCAATCGCCATCGAAATCTGCTGTGGCTTCGGCCCCGTGCGGAGCGCGAATCGGTTCCGAATACCGGAACGGATGGGACGCGGTGAACCTGCTGATCCGGCAGGGCGGTTCCCTGAGTGCGCGCGAGACCAATAACTTCTACATCAACTGTGGCGACGGAACCTTCGCCGACGCCTCGGGCATCACAGGGTTGGACTTCCCCGAAGATGGACGGGCCTTCGCCGTGGGCGACCTCGACCAGGACGGCGACCTGGACCTCATCCTCAAGAATCGAAATTCGCCGCAACTCCGGCTGATGCGAAACCATGCCGGGAGCGGCTACAACGCGGCCAGTTTCGACCTCAGGGGCACCCGCAGCAACAGGGACGCCGTCGGAGCGAAGATCACCATCGAGACCGGCGCCGGCTCCAGGTCGAAATTCGTCAAGATCGGATCCGGCTTCCTGTCCCAGAGCTCCCGCCGGGTCTGGTTCGGCCTGGGGAACCAGGACGGGATCCGGAAGGTCAGGATCGAGTGGCCCAGCGGGGATGTCCAGACTGTTCGCGATCTTCCGGCCAACCACAGGATCGTGATCGTAGAGGGGTGGGACAGGACGGAGACCATTCCGTTTCGGTCTCTCCCGCAAGATGACCCCAGGCCGGACGAAGGGGGGGAAGCGCCCGCTGGGGATCCTCCTTTGTACAGCGGAACCTGGTTGCTGGAGAAACTTGCCGCACCCAAGTTCCGGTTGCCCGGTTTGAACGGAAGGCATCATTCCCTGGGCATGTACCGGGGCCGCCGGGTGTTGCTGAACTTCTGGGCGACCTGGTGTCCGCCTTGCCGGGAAGAACTGCGGGACCTGCGATCACATCAGGACGATCTGCGAGACCTCGGCGCCGCGATTCTGGCCATCTCCGTCGATGATCCCGCGGACCGCGCAAAGGTGCTGGAGTATGCCCGGGAGGAGGAGTTCCCCTTCCCGGTGCTGCTTGCCGACGAGGACGTCATCGCGGCGTACAACCTGGTGAATCGCTTCCTGTTCGAAAAGATACGCGACCTGGCCGTTCCCACGTCCATGCTTCTGGATCGGGACGGGAACATCGTCAAGATCTACCGGGGCAGAGTTCCGGCCCGCCAGATCATCCGGGACATTCAAAGCACCCCTCGGTCTGAAGAAGAACTGGTCCGGGCCGCCTTTCCCTTTCCCGGGAAATCCATCGGCATGGAATTCGCCCGGGACTACACCATGATCGCCGATTCATTCCGAAGGGCCGGACTCAACGACCAGGCGGCGGTCTACTATCAGCACCAGTTGCTGGAGCAGGGCCACGACACGCCCCAGTCGTGGAACAGCCTCGGGCTTCTCTACGAGCAAGAGGGGAAATTGGACCAGGCGCGTGAGGCCTACGAAAAGGCCCTCCGGCTGAATCCCGACTACGCGGACAGCCACAACAATCTCGGCGCGATGCGCTTGAAGGCGGGGGAAATCGACAAGGCCATAGACAGCTACCGCACCGCCGGGCGATTGGCTCCCTGGTCAGCCGACGTCCAGAGCAACCTGGGCCATGCGCTGCTGAAAAAGGGTCTGCACGCCGAGGCTGTTCGTGCGTTCCGGAAGGCCCATGAGATCGACGTCGAGGCCCCGCAACCCCTGGTCAACCTCGGCAACGCCTATCTGCAGATGAAGCGATTTCAGGAAGCGGTCTCGGCCTACGGCAAGGCATTGCGCATGCGGCCGGATTCCGCCGAGGTCCACCATAACCAGGGCTACGCGTTTCTGGAATCGGGCCGGCTCGACGACGCCTTGGCGTCCTTCGACAGGGCGCTACGGCTGCGGCCCGAATACGCCAGCGCCCAGAACAACAGGGGGACGGTCTTCTTGCGAAAGGGCAGGTTCGAAGACGCGGGCCGCGCGTTCGAGGGGGCGATCCGGGCCGACTCCGAGTTCAGGCCCGCCTATATCAACCTTGCCATGACCCGCCTTCGGGGAAACGAAATCGGGAAAGCCGAGGACGTGCTCCGCCGCCTGCTCAAGGTGAAACCGGACGATGCCGTGGCCCTGGACCTGCTGGCGCAGATCGAGCAGGTGAAGTCCTCGGCGCCATAGAAGGAGAGAAATTCGGGCTAACGCGATTCGTCGTGGGTTTCGAACTCCGCCGGCATGGTGATCTCCAGCACCACCCAGTCGTCGGAGTATTCCAGCACCTCGTGTTTGATTCCAGGCGGCTGGTACCAGGCGTCGCCCGCTTCCACGCGGATCTCGCCGATGTCTTCGAAGTAGAGCCGCGCCCACCCCTGGATCAGGTAGACCATCTGGAATTCCAGGTCGTGGGAGTGGTAGCCCATAGGCCCCCCGCACGGTTGCTCGGCCCGTATGACGTGGGCCAGCACCCGGCCATCGGTGGCCTCCTTGATCCCCAGGTCGCGGTAGGCGAAGTAGGGTCTCAGATCCTTCCCCCACCGGGCGTCCTTGGCACGCGCCGCAAATGATTTGGGCCGTTGCTCAGTCATCGAACAAGTCCTGATTATCGCGCAGTGAACAAATTCTACGGGGTACCGCTGGTGGCTGCAAGTTCTCGAATTTACATACTAATAATCGTCCTGAATTCCTTTCATTGACTCAACAAGGAGATACTTTCCCGGGATGGGCCCAGTGAGGATCCGCGGAAGATAGCCTAGGGGGATGTTGGTGATCCAGAAACGCCGCATCTGGTGCAGGACGATCCGGGGTCATCCGTCCGAGCAGCCTTCGCGCGCCGGCCTCCTTGAAATGGACCATCCAATAGTCCATATTTGAGCATGCCGATGCGGATTTCCGTCACCGAAGCGAAAGGGCAATTGACTGAACTTGTCCGCCGTGCAGAGGCGGGCGACGAAGTGGTGCTTACCCGTCATGGCCATGCGACGGTCATGCTGGTGCCGGTGCTGCGGCGGCCCGATGCCAAGGGGCGGCGCAAGGTGATTGGTGCGATTCAGGCCGCCGTTGCGAGTAAACGAACCGATGGCGCGAGCGCAGCCCGCAGTCAGGATTTTCTCTACGACGAGAACGGCCTGCCGAAATGATCGCAGTCGATACATCGGCCCTGATGGCGATCCTGCTGAACGAACCGGAGGCGCCGGCCTGCACAGAGGCCTTGTCGACAAACGACCGGATCATGATTTCCGCTGCAACGGTAGCCGAAGCACTGATCGTTGCCGAGCGGCGGGGCCTCGGAGTGGAAATGGCCGGGCTTATCGATGGACTCGGCGTGGAGACTGCAACGGTCTCGCTGCCGGTGGCGCGGCAGGTGGCTGATGCCTACGCGAAATGGGGTAAAGGAATGAATCCCGCCGGTCTGAACTTTGGCGACTGTTTCGCGTATGCAGTCGCGAAGACGTACGACTGTCCCTTGTTGTTTGTTGGAGCGGATTTTGCGCGGGCGGATGTCGCAAGCGTGTTGTGATCCGTTGCACCGGCCCCGATCGCAAAATTCCGGGCCTCGTATCGCGGTCTCGACACGATCAGGGTGAACCCCTGGATGCGTCGAGGACCACTCGTTCCGAACGGCCGCCGGCCGCCGACCGGTAGGCGGCCTCCAGCAGCTCGATGGTGCGCGCGGAGATCTCTCCTGGCGACCAGTTCTCCCGGCTCCGGCCCAGAATCAGATCGATGAACCGGTTGGGCGGGCCGTCGCAGGCGTAGTCTCCCTCCCCCGGCTCGACCTCCAGCTCGAAACTTCCGCCGTCGTTGCGGTGGATGGTCAGGTGCTCATGAAACAGATCGAGACTTAGCTCCCCCTCGCTGCCGTAGATGCGGATGTCCATCTCGTGCTTGGGCTTGCTGGAGGGTTGGGTACCGGCGGCGGAAATGGTGCCGATGGAGCCGTTGTCGAACTTGGCCACGATGGCGTCGTACATCTCGACCGGAGCGCCGGCTCCGCTCATGTAGGCGAACACCTCGCTGCCTCGCAGACCGGTGAGCCAGAACAGGAGCGCCACGCTGTGAGACAACTGGGAGTATCCCTGCCCGCCGCCGGCGAGATCGGGGTCGCTGTAGAAGGTTTCCGGGTCGGGGATGTCCTCCATGGGATAGGGCCATTTCTGTCCCATGTAGAGCGCCCGCAGGGCCGAGCCCATGTGGCACACGATGTACTCAACTTCGCCGACCGCCCCCTGATCCATCTTTTCCTTGGCGGCGGCCACCATGCGGACGTAGTGCCAGCCGGTGGGGATGGAGAGCACCAACCCGCGCGCGTTTGCCGTCTCCACCAGGTCCCAGGCCTCCGCGGCCCGTAGCGCCATGGGCTTCTCCACGAGGACGTGACGGCCCGACTCCAAACTGGCCTTGGATTGCTCGTAGTGGAATCCGTGCGGCGAGGCGATCACCACCGCGTCGATGGGCTGTTCCAGCAGTTCCCGGTAGTCGTCCGTGGCGTAGGGAAAGCCGAATCGTCGCACCGCCAGGTCCCGCGATTCCTTGGTGGGTGTGGCGACACCCCCCAACACCACGTCGTCTCGGGCCTGCAGGACAGGCATGTGATTGGTCTGCGCCCAGTTTCCCGCCCCGATGAATCCCACCCGGACCGATGGTGCTGTCTCTAATGCCATTTTCGTGTGCCTTTCCAGGAGGGGCGATTTCCAATCGCCCGGTCTTCGTCGCCGAGTTGCCCCATCGGAGTTCGGCGGTTAGGAAACCGCCGCTCCTCCTCACCGTGGCTCCCGGCGGAGGACAACCGGCCGAAGCCCGGGAATCCCCTCCTGCGCCGGGAAATACGGGCCCATGAGTTCCTTGAATCGAACGTGACGCAAGACCGCCGGAGTCGGTCCCGGCGTATCCAGCACCAGCGCCTCCGTGAACTTTCCCTCATAGCCGACACGGTAGTTCATGGGATTCTTGACCACGATGAACTTGGCGCTGCGCGAATCCATACCCACCGACCGGTATTGCTCGTCCGCCCAATCGTAGGTGGGGTAGGTGCAGATCAGCACTTCCACCGAGCCGATCCGGAACCGCACCGAAGGACCCATTTCGGCGACCTGGCCTCCCCAGATGCCGCCCGAATAGACGAATTTTCCGTCGGTCAGCCGCTCGATCCGTCCGGTCACCGGGATGGGCCGCCCCCAGCGCGGATCCACCTTGTGACCCAGAGTCAGATCGATTTCCGAGCCGGCTCCTGCCCGGTGGCACTTGGCTGCGGCTTCCGGATCGACGACGGGCACCAGGGCGGGCACCGAAACCGGGTTCTCCAACAGCGCGCGCAACGTGGCCACGCTGTCCCCGGCGGCGCCTCCTCCGACGGAATCCGCGGTTTCCAGCAGCAGGATGGGCCCTCCCTCCAACTCCAAGCCATGGGCGATCGCCTCACTCGGAGTCCGGACTTGAGGTTCCAGATCGAATCTGCGCTCCCAGTACATCTCCGCGATCTGTGTGGCCAACTCGGCGGCCATGGAGAGGTCGCCGTCGGTGATGACCAGGCCGCCTCCCCCCATCCCGGGAAGATCAAGATAAGGCTGAACCAGGAACGTGCTTGTGGAGAGGACGCCGGGTTGCCGCTCCATGGCCTTGGCGAAGCGCATCACCTCGGCGAAGGGAGCCGAACCTTCCGTGGAGCCCATGATCCCGCCCACGATGACCGGCACCTTGGCCATTGCCATGGCCGGCCGAACCCTCCCGTCCAAGATGTCGAGCAGCATCCGGACGCCGCGGACTCCGGTGGAGTAGGTGTCGCGGTGGGGATAGGTTTCCCAGGCCAGGAGGGCCTCGGTGCATTCGACCATCTTCTCGCTGACGTGGGCGTGCAGATCGAGCGTCCCGACGATGGGAATCTCCGGTCCCACGACGTTACGCACGGCCTCCAGCAGATCCCCTTCCAGGTCCCCGATCTCTTCGACCGCAGCGCCGCCGTGCAAGGGGAGTAGCACTCCGTCGACCGGCGTGGAATCCCGCAATCTTTGCAGCAGCTCCGTTTTCAGCTTGAGGTAGCACTCCCGGCTCAGGATGCCCCCCGGGACGGCGGTGGCCACCAGCAGCGGCACGATTTCGGCGCCACGTTCCCTCAATCCGGCCAGGATTCCCCCGACGACTCCGTCCGTCGACTCCAAGACCTGTTGTCCCCGGCGCAGCTCTGTTCTATTGAAGCAGGCCAAATCGGTGAACGTGCCGACGAGGTGATTGGACTCGGTGAAGATTGTGCCGAGGGCGATTCGAGACGATTGGCTCATACTTCAAGATTCGCTCCGGCAGGTACGAGGACCGGACGTCTGAGAGCGATGGTTGTCCAACCCCCGGAGCAAGTAAACCAGAAGCAGCAGGGAACTGAATAGTCCCCCCCTGCGACCGAAATCGGGACTGTCCCCTTCTGGCGAGCGCTTGCCCAATCCAAACGGAGGTTTTCGAGAAGTCCGCACTACTCCCTAAAGAGATCGGAGTGGGTCCCGGTACGGACCAAGTGCAATTCGCCGCCCTCAACACGGCAAATCACGAGCCAGTCCGGTTCGAGATGCGCCTCGCGGTAACCTTTCCAAATTCCCCGTAACGGATGGACGCGGTGCCGCGCGGACAAAGGTTCCTGCTTGATCAACGAGGACAGCAACGACCGTAGCTTCGCCAAGTCCTTGCCTCGCGCCTTGGCTCTTCGCACATCGCGTTTGAACTGCGATGAGCGAACCGGGATCAACATGTCAGATGTCGAGATCTCGGAATAGTTCCTTGGCGCTGTCGAAACGTTGGCCCTTGCCGACGTCCAATTCCTTCATGGCCTTGAGGGTCGTCGAATTGGGGACTTGGATGGCGAAGGGCAGTCGCTTCTCGTCCGCCACCCGCAACAACAGGAGCCGAATAGCATCCGAGACGGTCAAGCCCATAGCCCGTAGCGCCTCGGTCGCACGTGATTTGGTGTTGCTGTCGATTCGAGCGCGTACAACGGTGTCTGAACTCATCTTCGATTCCCTTCTATCGGGTAGCTTCAATGTAGCTACAAGAATCTCTTCCTGTCAAGAAGGACGCCGGCGAACGATTGCTGCGCGTGCGTGCGTGAGAATAGGACTGTCCCCTTCTAACCCGCCTGATATAGTCAGAATTTCAAGGTTGTTCCGAAAATACAGCAAGGAGCTTCCCGTGACCGTTCTTGTGATCATCTCAGCCAATATTGAATGGAAAGCCGTCAGGAGAATACTCCCCGAGGCTGTCCCCCAAGCATCTCCTTTTGGCGAATGGTTTAAGACGGACCTTGACCTTGGAGATGACCGGCAGTCCGTCATCTTTTTTCACGGTGGATGGGGCAAGATTTCTGCGGCGTCATCTGCGCAATACGTGATCGACCGTTGGTCTCCAAATCTGATCGTGAATCTGGGCACCTGTGGCGGGTTTGAAGGGGAAGTTGAAAAGAACACCGTCGTGCTGGTCGAGCGGACGGTCGTCTATGACATTGTCGAGCAGATGGTGGATGCGGAGGAAGCGATCCGAGACTATTCGACGGAGATCGATCTTTCGTGGTTGAGCGAACCCTATCCCCATCCCGTGTTGAGAAACGTTCTGGTATCCGCAGATCGGGATCTCATGCCGGAAAATATTCCAGACTTGAAGTCCAAATACGCCGCAGTGGCGGGAGACTGGGAATCGGGCGCAATCGCCTGGGTGGCCAACCGAAACCGGGTCCGATGTCTCATTTTGCGCGGGGTTACGGATCTGGTTGGTGATGAAGGTGGTGAGGCCTATGAGGGCAAGGTACAGATCTATGTGGAAAACACGGAGCGGGTCATGAACGATCTGATTCTGCACCTTCCCCAGTGGATCGTACATGGACGCCAAAACCGGACCGGTCCTTAAGTTGACAAACGGATCACAATAAGGAGGAACGAGGTAGTCTGACGATGGCCCAACGATGGCATTGGAGGTCCCGTTGAAAACCGCGCGAGGTCTCATGTCTCTTCCGGTTCGGCGGCTCGTCTGTGCAGCGCTTTTCGTGTTCGGCCTCATTTACTGCGCTCGCTCGAGCCGCGATGCTTCGCTTTCGGTTCGGGTCCTCGATGCCGGCACCGGTCAACCCACGCCGGTGCGGGTCTTGCTGAAGGACTCGGACGGCAACACTCCCCGGGTCACGGGCGCCCTGGCGGTCTCGGAATCTGCGATCCCCATCCCGGACGCCGCCATTGCAGTCATGTACGGACGCTACGGTCGCGCGGAAGGGTATCTGCTCCAGCCCGACGGCTCCTTCTACGTCGACGGTTCTTTCGACGCGCAACTGCCCCCGGGATCGTATTCGCTCAAGCTGTCCAAGGGATACGAGTTCGTCCCGCAAACCGTGAAGCTCGATCTCAATCCGGGCGAGCGCCTTTCCCGAGAGTACAAGTTGGAGCGATGGATCGACATGCCCCAGCGCGGCTGGTACTCGGGGGACGATCACATTCACCTGCGGCGGTCGCCGCGCGACGATCCGGCTATTCTGCGCTGGGCGGCCGCAGAGGATGTGCATGTGGCGCACCTTCTCCAGATGGGGGATTTTTGGGCCACTTACTACTCTCAATATGCTTGGGGCAGCCGGGGCCGTTACCGCGAAGGGGACACTATCCTCTCGTCCGGCCAGGAAGGCCCCCGGACGCCCGAGATCGGTCACACCATCTCGCTCGGGGCGGAAGAGTTCGTCCGATTTCGGGACGACTACTACGACTACGGCCGTGTTTTCGACCAAGTCCACGAGCTGGGAGGCATTACCGGCTTCGCCCATCAGGCGATGACCTTTCACGGTTATCGTGGAATGACACTCAACGTATTGCGAGGGAAGCTCGACTTTCTCGAGGTGATGCAGTTCTGTCCCAAGGAAGGGCCGCTGGCGTTGAAGCATTATTACCATTTCCTGGATCTCGGATACCGGCTTACGGCGCTGGGTGGCTCCGACTTTCCCTGGTGTGGGCGAGGACCTCGCTTCGGCCTTGAAGAGGGGTGTTCGCAGATCGGCGACGCCCGGTTCTACACCTATACCGGCGACGGACTCTCGTTTGAGCGCTGGCTGCAGGGCGTCAAGGCAGGCCACACCTTCGTGACCAGCGGACCGATGCTGGAGTTTACGGTGAATGACCGGCTTCCCGGCGCGACGCTGGATGTGGAATCGGGCACTGCAATCAGGATCTCGGCCAAAGCCTACGGGAAGGCGTCTCAAATCCCCTTGCGTCAACTGGAAATCGTAGCGCATTCCGAAACGCTGAAGAAAGTCTCTGCGGGGGAGCCGGGACAGAGTGAAGAATTGCTCTCGATCGAGATGGAGTTGCCGGTGCAACGTGGGATCTGGGTCGCCGCCCGGACCGATGCCGCCCACACCCAAGTCGCCCATACGACGCCGGTCTACGTCAGAGTGAACGGTGCGGGCTTCCACAACCCGGCAACGGCCGAACACTACCTCGAGCTATGTCGCAGCTACCTGAACGAGCTGGAAGAGGATCTGGCCCAACCAGGGAAGAGAAGCGATCACCAGGCTGTCAGGCACAAGGAGAACCTGAAACGGCAGATCATTGAGACCAGAGCCGCGCTGAAGCAATTGGCTTCGGGTCTGGGCCGGGAATGACTCTGCTCCAGACCTCTGAGTCCGGTTGGGGTAGAATGGAAACCTCAAGATGATTCAGGCGAAACCAGCAAGACGTTTCCTGGCCTTCGCACTCTCCTTCCTGGTTTTCCCGCCGCATGCGATCTCCCAACAACAGGAAGAGAAGGTCGATCCCTTTGAAAAGTGGTTGAAGGAGGACGTCCTCTACATCATCGCGGAGGAGGAGAAGAGCACTTTCCAAAATCTGACGACCGCCGTGGAGAAGGAAAACTTCATCGAACAATTCTGGCGGCGGAGAGATCCGGACCGCTCGACACGGGAGAACGAGTTCAAGGAAGAGCACTACCGGCGGATCGCCTTCGCCAACGATCATTTCCACTATGCCGGCGTCTCCGGATGGAGAACGGACCGGGGCCGGATCTACATCATTTTCGGAGAGCCCCAGAGCCGCGAGCGGTATACGTCAGGCGCCATGTATTTCCGGCCTTTGTCCGAGGGCGGAGGGCGGACTCGAACCTTTCCCTATGAGAGATGGCATTACAACCAGATGCCGGGAATTGGCCAGGGAGTCGATCTGGAGTTCGTGGACCGGTCCCAGACCGGCGACTTCCAGTTGGCCCTGCGTCCCGAGGAGAAGGACGCCCTGATGAATGTGCCGGCGGGCGGGTGGACGTTCTACGAAATGATCGGTGCGGAAACCCGGCCCGGGCGGTTCATCACCAGGGATCTGATGCGAACTACGGGGTTCGAGGGGGAGGGACACCACCGGACCTCTTCGAGTCCTTTCCGGATGTTGGAAACTTTTTTCCAGGCCCAACGACCGCCCGAAATCAAGTTCGACGATCTCCGGACCGCGGTACAGACGCGGGTTACCTACGACGAACTTGCCATGCAGGTGACCGACTCCTACCAGGTGCTGAATCCGAATACCTTCCTGGTGCCGATCACCGTCGTGGTTCCCGGTTCGCAGTTGAGTTATGAGGACCTGGCTGACGGAACGCGCCGCGCCACCGTCGAATTGTACGGATCCATTACGGCAATGGGGGGCCGGATGGTCCATGAGTTCGAGGAATCGATCTACCGGGATCTTCGCAGCGAACAGGAACGGGTTGCTCGGGATGTCTATTTCCAGAAAAAGCTTCCCGTTTCTCCCGGGATCTACAAACTCAACGTCATTGTCCGCGACCAACAGAGCGGCCGTATGGGCGCGATCCAGCGTCGGCTGGGTCTTCCCATGAAGGTTCCCAGCAATCTGAATCTCTCCTCGGTGACCTTGGCCGACTACATCGTCCCGGCGCAGGGGGAAACGGTCACCGCACCCTTCGTCACGCCGCTGGGCTGGAAAGTCTACCCTTCCATGGACGGGGAGTTTCAGCCGGGTGATCCGCTGGGGACCTATTTCGAGATCTACGGTTACGCCGTCGACGGCGCCAGCGAGGCTCCGGACCTGGGCATCCATGCCAGGATCTGGGATCGGAAAGGAAAGGCGATCCTGAGCGCTCCCGGACAGAATCAAATTGTGCCCTATGCCGACCGGGTGCTGGTCGCTCAGGTGTTCGACCTCAAGTCGCTGGATCCGGGAGATTACCGGTTGGAGATCAAAGTCGAGGATCGGATCGCCGACGCGAACGTGGCCGGAGAAGCCCTCTTCGAGGTCAAAGTCCCGGACTAGTCATCGATTCACCCGGATATCCGCCGGTTGGGAGGCGCCGGTTCCTCTTTGGGGCGCCGGCATCAATCCATGTGGAAGACTTCTTCCCAGGGTTCCGACTGCCGGGCCTGGATGCTGCCGTCGAAATAATCTGCCATGTACGCATTCCAGCGCTTGACGACGTCTTTCTCCGATAGCTCTCGGGCGGCTGCCGCGTAGTCCTCGGTTTCGAGGTAGATGATCACAGTATTTCCTCGGACGAAACAACTGTGATTCCTGATTCCCGCTCTGTTCCCCGCCTCGATCAACTCAGGCCAGACCTGCTGGTGGGCCTCCTTGTAGGCCTGAACCCTGTCCGGCTTCAGTCTCATAATGTAAGCGATACGTTCCATCGTCCCCATCCCAGTGTGTGGCAACGTTCGTGGACCGGCTCCCGTTCAGGACTCCGTCCAGTCAGTCTATCTCAACTTGCGCCTTGGCGATTCGGCCGGAAAAACACCGGAAGCAGACTGAAGAATAGCGCATATTCGTCATATACTTTCGGCGCCGTGAGAGTCCCCGGCTAACCAATTTGCGTCTTTTCGTCACGTCCGAAGGGAGATTCAAGTCATGTCGTCAACACTTTACGCGGGTGTCGCCCGCAGGGTGATCAACCCCGAGATCGGCACGGCCATGGGAGGGCTGAGGCTGTTCTCGAGTCCGATTCAGGCCATCGAGAGCGACTTGACGGGAACCGTCCTGGTGCTGTCGAACCAGGCTACCAAGGTGGCCATCGCCGCCCTGGATCTTGCCGTGTTCTCTCCTTCCGAGGGTTTGGCGATGCGCGAGCGCATGGGAAACGCCATCGGTGTCCCCGCGGCCAACGTCATGCTCAATCTGAGCCACAATCACAGCTCGCCCTGCCTGCCCAAATGGGTTCCCGACACCGATGAGCAGATCCGGCTGAAGTCCCGATACCGGGACAACCTTAGTGATTGGCTCGTCGAGGCGGTCCAGGAGGCCGATTCCCGTCTCCAACCGGCGCGGATCGGCGCCGGCTGGGGGGAGAGCGACATCGGCATCTACCGGCGGGAGACCGGGACGGACGGCCGGGATGTGCTGGGCGAAGTGCCGGATCACCCCATCGACACATCTGTGGGTGTGGTCCGGGTCGACGATCTGAACGGCAACCCCATCGCGGTCCTGTTCAGCTACGGCTGCCATCCGGTCACGGTGGGGCCGCGTTCCATGGTGGCCTCGACCGACTTTCCGGGTCCGGCGCGAGAGGTGCTCGAGAAGTGCCTGGGTACGACGGCGATATTCCTGCAGGCGTGCGGCGGAAATATCAATCCCCGCCCCGGCATCGGCTACGAGGTCGATTGCCGTGACGTGAAGGGGCGAATCGGAATGGCGCTGGGGGGAGAAGCCCTGCGGGTCGCCAGCGGGATTCGTACCCACCTGGAGCCGGGAGACCGGATCCCCCTCGGCAACGTTCCCAACATCCTGTTCCGGCCCTGGCGGTCCGCGCAGGGGGACACCTGCACCTACCTGGGGGCCGTTGAAGAGACCATCGGGCTCGAATTCGGAAATCTCCCCACCCCCGAGGAGGCCGGCCGGATCCGCGACCAGTGGAGCGCCGAGCTGGAGCGGCGGAAGGCCGGAAATGCCCGTCAGTGGGAGATTCGTGTCGCGGCCCGGTTTGCCGAGTGGTCCGAAAACCTGCTGGCGGCCGCCGAAGCGGACCATCCGACGCTGGACCTGGAAGCGCAGGCCATCCGGGTCAACGACATCGTCCTGGTGGGCATGAACATGGAGATCTTCTTCGAGACGGGACTGGCCATCAAGGAGCGATCACCTCTGAAGCACACACTTCCCTTGGGATACACCAACAGCTCCGTCAGCTACCTGCCCCGCAAAGTGGACTATCCCGAAGGCGGTTGGCAATTGGGGGAGATCTACCACGTGCCGGACCTGCTCTTCCAATCCTATGGCGTGCCGGTCGCGCCGCGCCCCGATGCCGAGGAGATCGTCGTCGATAGAGTGTCGGCGTTGATTCGGAAGCTGGCGTAGCCGCCCTATCCGGAAGAGCTCAGGTAGTCCATCCGCCCGCCGTCGACAGTCAGAATCTGTCCGGTCACGAAGCGGGCTTCGGAGGAGGCCAGGTAGGCCACCGCAGCGGCGATGTCGTCGGGTTCGCCGATCCTTCCCAGCACGCTGCGTCCAGCGAACTCTTCAATGACCCGATCCAACTCCCCTGGCGGCGTTTGCTGCACAAGCAGGTCGGTACGGACCAGGCCGGGAGCCACGGAATTGACGTTGATGTTGTCCGGACCCAGTTCCAGCGCGAAGCGTTTGGTCAGGTTCATGACGGCCGCCTTGGTCGCGCTGTAGAAGGTTCTGAGCGGGGAGATGTTGCCATAGCCGGCAATGGACGAGATGTTGACGATGGCGCCGGAACGCCGCTCTTGCATCTGTGGCAGGACCGCGCGCGTGCAGTTGATGATGCCCCGGACGTTGACGCCCCACATGGCTTCCAGGTCCCGCTCCAGGTCGTCATCGGAGGCGTATGAGGTCACGTCACCGTCGAGTACGATGGCGGCGTTGTTGACCAGGACGTCGATGCGGGAAAACCTCTCCAGGATCCGGTCGACCATGGCCCGGACTGCGGAGCCATCGGAGACGTCCGCTCGCACCGCCTCGGCCTTCGATCCCAGCCGGTTCACATGCTCGACGGTCTCGGCGGCGGCCGGCTCGTTGCTCACGAAGTTGATCCCGACCCGGGCTCCTTCCCGAGCCAGGCGCAGGGACACCGCCCGGCCGATCCCCCGGGACCCGCCGGTCACGAGGGCCACCTTGCCCCGAAATCTTCGACCTGGATTTCCTCTGTCGTTCTGCGCCGCCATCGGGCCTCTCGCGGGTAGCCTATCAGTCCCGTTTGCCGCCATCAAAACCATGACCTGAATCCAGCAGGAAGACTGTGCGCTGAGCAGAATTCGTTGCGATGGGCTAGAATGTTTCGTGTCCGATGAGTTCTCCGCCCCGGAGAGAACGGCCACATTCCAGAGCCGGAGATCCGGATCGCGAGAGAGCCTCAAGTTCAAGGGAGACAGTCCTTTGCCCTCTGTCAGACAGCGACTCGGAGTCTTGGCCTTCCTGACGGTGCTCGTCGCCGGGAATGCCCACGGCAATGACAAGGGCGTTCGCCTTCCCCACCTGGAAGCCATGCGTCCCATCGGGGGCCAGGCCGGCGCCCAGGTCGAGGTCGTACTTCTCGGAGACATGCTCTCCAATGCCGAATCGGTCGAGTTCGATTGCGACGACCTCGATTTCACCTTGACCAAGGCGACGGCGGAACGAATCGAGGGAACGATCCGGATCTCCAGGGATGCCCCCCTGGGACAGCACATCTTGAGGGCCAGGACCAAGGACGGCTACACCACCGCCCTCTGGTTCACGGTGGGGCAATTCGATCCGGTTCCTGAACAGGAGCCCAACGAAACCCTCGCCGGTGCTCAGGCCATCTCTCCACCCTGTGAGATCTACGGGACCATGGAGAAGAAGGAGCGCGATTTCTATTCTCTCCAGGTGAAGAAGGGGGACCGTTGGATCTTCGAAGTTCGGAGCATCCAGTACGGTTCCATGTTCGAGAGCTATCTCAACCTGCGAGACGAAACCGGGAGAGAACTGGTCTTCAACGACGATCGCTCCGACTTCGATGTGAACTCGCTGATCGACCACACGTTCGAGAAAGACGGCACCTATTTCATCGAGGTCGATTCTTTCCGGGGCGTACGGGGGTGGGGTTTCACCAAGAACAACGGCTACGTCCTGCGGGTCTCCCGAATCCCCCTGGTCGACCACGTCTCGCCTCTGGGAGGCCGCGCGGGCAGCCGGGTCACGGTCCGGCTCTCGGGTCAGGGCTTGCAGCAGGTGGAAGAGGTCTTTTTGTCACCGACCCGCCGGGGGGAGCATGTCACCCTGACGATTCCCTGGACCATGGACGTCCGATTTGCCGACGATTATTCCACCGCGTCGGAGATTCCCAGGGTGGAGGGGAAGATCCTGCGTCGAGCAGCCGAAGCCATGGAAGTCGAGTTCCAACTGCCGAAGGAACCCCTGGGCATCTGGTCCCTTTTTGTGGAGGACGAGAGCGGGATCGCGGATCCCAGGTATTTCGAGATCACCCCGTCAGAGGAGGTCGCGGAAATCGAGTCCAATGACCGGCGCGACGAACCGCAGGAATTGCCTTTTTCCGCCGGCAAGAACCTGGTGGTCAACGGCAGGCTGGAGCGGCGCGAGGTGACGGAGCTGAGTCAGGACAAGGATTTCTATGCCCTCGACGCCAAGAAGGGCATGCCGCTACGGATTCACACCAACGCCTACCAGCTCCTCTCGCCGAGTATCGACACCGTCGTCAGCCTGTTCGATACGGACGGAAAACTGTTGGCGGAGAGTGACGATCTGACGCACGGCCGCGGGTTCTACACCGGAAGTGTCGACAGCAACCTGTACTACATCCCCGAACGGGACGAGAGGGTCGTCATCTCCGTATCGGACCGGGTCGGCCGGGGCGGTCCCGGGTATGACTACCGTCTCCATGTGAAGTCGGAGGAGCCGGGGTTTCTCCTCGTCGTCTCTCCGCAGTTCGGGCTCCAATCGATCTCCCTGTCCAACTTCACCGTGGAGCAGGGGGGAGAGAGCAACATGGTGGTGGGCATGATTCGGATGCCCCCCAAGATTCATACCGACGATCCTATTCCCGCCGCCCTGGCCCCGCCTCCGGGGGCCGCAATGGAAGGGGAGGTTCGGGTCTGGGTCGAGGGGCTTCCGCCGGGAGTGACCACCGAGGAGCATCGGTTTCGCGCCGATGAGGTCGTCGAGCCGGGGGGAGATGGAGCCACCTTCATGGTGCCGGAACGGCTGCTCACGATTCGCGCCGATGCCCAGGTGCCGCCTGGGACTTACCCCTTTCGCGTGTTGGGCGAAGTCGTTGGAAATGAAGGAATCACCGCAGTCGGCAGAGCCATGGACTCCATGGGCGGCATCACCGAGCTGTATAATTTTCCGTGCCGGCCCGTCGCCGAAACGGCTCTCACCGTCATCGAGCCGGGTGCCGTGACCGTTGAACTGGATGCGAAAGGGGACAAAGTTGTGGTGATGCAGGGAGAGACCTCCCTGGTCGGGATCAAGAACCGGATCCCCGTGGCGGCGGATTTGAAACCGGACGTCTGGCTGACGAACGCCCCTGAAGGTGTTTCGGCGCACCTGGAATCGGATCCGGAGGGGAACCTGCGCGTGGGCATCCGGGCGGCCGAGGAGACGGGGATCGAGTCCACCGAGAATGTCTACGTCGAGTTCGACGTCGGCAGGCGAATCGTCTCGAGCCACCGCTTTACCGTCCAGGTCGTTGCGAGGGAGCATACGCCGTGACCCTCAAACGCCGTAACGCCACGATGAAAACGGTCTACGGATCCGCCGCGACTCCCAAGTGCGCACGAATCCTACCGGGGGTTCTGGGGATCGCTGCAAGAGTTCTGACCGCTTTTTGTCTGATCGGTTTTCTCGGTCTGGCGGTAGCTACGCCGAGCGCTGCGTCGGAGAATCGGGGAGAAACGGCGAAGCCGGACGTCTCTCAAGTCACCGAGCCGGCTGCCAGCGTTTTGTCCGCCCCGGCAGCCGATCTGAAGCGTATCGTCCTGGAGCCGAAGGACCTCGTTCTGTCTCATCCCGGCGCGACCCAACGACTTGTGGTCACGGGTTACTACGCCGACGGGACGGCCCACGACGTGAGCCTCCTTTGCCGCTACGTCTCCTCCGCACCTCAGGTCCTCTCGATCAGTTCCGATGGCGTCGTCCGGGCTCTGGCGCCGGGACGCGCCGAGGTCGAAGCGCAACTGGGGGAGGCCCGCTCCGTCCTTCAAGCTCGGGTCTCCGACCAGGCCGCGGAGGTGAGCATCAACTTCAGTCAGGACCTCCTGTCCATCTTTACTCAGAGGTCCTGCAACACTCCCACGTGCCACGGCGCCATCGGCGGACAGGCCGGCTTCAAGCTCTCGCTGTTCGGCTACGATCCACAGGCCGACTACCGGATGATCGTCGAAGCGGAGGAAGGGCGCCGGGTCGATCTGGAAGACCCGGAAAAGAGCCTGCTTCTGATGAAGCCCACCTTCAGCGTGCCCCACGGTGGCGGCAAGCGGCTGACCCTGGAATCGGCCGAATACGAAACCATCGCCGGCTGGCTGAACCAGGGCGCCCGTTACAACTCGGACGGACCTCGGGTGACGGGTATCGCCATTTATCCCCGGGAGCGGATACTCCTCGGCCTGGGGACCACCCAGCGCTGGGTGGTCTTGGGGACCCTGTCCGACGGAACCACGCGGGACATGACCGGGGAGGTCAAGTACCAGGTGGGAAACGACAACGTCGTCCAGGTGACGCCGGAGGGTGATTCCAAGGCGGTCGGGCGCGGCCAGACTCACGTGATGGTCCGGGCCATGGGCCGGGTCGCGGTGGCCCGGGTCGGCGTCGTGGATGAGCCTCCAATGGCCGATTATCCTCCCCTGTCGACTCGCAACTTCGTCGACGAGGCCATGCTCCGGCAGTGGAAAGAGCTGAATCTGGTCCCGTCGGAGATCTGCAGCGACGAGGAGTTTCTGAGACGAGTCTATCTGGATGTGATCGGGTTGCTGCCGACGGTGGAGGAGAGTGAGCGCTTCCTGGCGGATACCCGGACCGGCAAGAGGGCGGCCCTGATCGACGAACTGCTGGAGCGGGACGAGTACGCCATCTACTGGACGACCAAGCTCGGAGACAGTTTCCGCGTCCACCAGACAAACATTCCCAGTCGCGCGCAGGGCCTGCTGAAGAGATTCATCCGGACCTTTCTCCGCGAAGACCGCCCCTACGATGAGTTCGTTCGAGAGATATTGACCAGCACCGGAGACCAGGCCAGGAATCCTGCGGCCATGTTCTGGGCCCCCATGTCCAATACGGTTCTGGACGTCACCAACGTCAATCAGGTGACGACCACGGTCAGCCGCCTCTTCCTGGGGATCCGGATGGAGTGCGTGGAATGCCATAACCATCCCCTGGAGAATCTGACCCAGGACGACTTCTTCGACTTGAGTGCGTTTTTCGGACAGTTGCGTCAGAAACGGGGATACGAGACCTACCGCCGAGTCTGGTGGCTGGACCCGAAGTCCCATTTTGTGCACCCGCGGACCAAGAAATCGGTGCGGCCCAGAGTTCCTTTCGAACCGGATTTTCCCGTGAGAGCCCACGGGGACTACCGCAAGGACCTGGCGGCGTGGATCACCTCACCCGAGAATCCCTATTTCGCCCGGTCCATCGTCAACCGTATCTGGAGGGAGTATTTCAACCTGGGAATCGTGGAGCCCTACGACGATTTCCGAACCACCAACCCTCCCTCCAACGAGGTTCTGCTGGACGGATTGGCCCGGCATCTGATCGACAACGGCTTTCGTTTGAAGCCGGTGCACCGGGCGATCCTCAATTCCGCGACCTACCAGCGGACATCCTCTCCCAACCCCCGGAACAAGCTGGATGATCCTCGCTTGTTCACCCGTTACAACATTCGGATTCTTCCCGCCGAGGCCATGCTCGACGCCTTGTCGCAAGTCACCGGAGTCGAACACTCCTTCCAGGTCAGTCCCAAGGGAACCCGGGCCCAGGAGGTCATCTACCCCGACTACGCCGGTTATTTCCTGAGCATTTTCGGTTACCCCGAGCGCTTGAGCCTGGAGGAACGGCCCAACGAACCCACGCTGAGCCAGGCTCTCCACATGAGGTTCGGCGACACGGTCATGGACAAGGTCCAATCGGATGAGAATGTGGTGGCCAAGCTGCTCGAATCGGGCAAGTCCGATCGCGAGATCTACGATCATGTCTTCATGAGCGCCTACAGCCGCAAGGCGACCGATCGCGAGTGGAACCTCGCCTCCAATTACGTCGCCAGCATGGGTTCCCAGGGGGTGGAACGGAAGCAGATTCTTGATGACCTGCTTTGGACAGTGATAAACTCCCAGGAATTCCTGGTCAATCATTAGGGATACCGCACACTATGAGAATCTATCCTGCGGAGTTGTCCTGCAGCCCGTCGCGGAGGGACTTCATCCGCATCGGAATGGCGAGTCTGGGAGGCTTGAGTCTCGCCAGCCTGTTGCGGCAGCAGAGCGTCTTGGGATCGAAGAAGAGGGATCTCAACTGCATCGTGCTGTTCCAGGCGGGGGGCAACAGCCAGGTCGACACCTGGGATCCCAAGCCGGACGCCGAGGCGGAGATTCGAGGCTACTTCAAGACGATACCGACGGTGATTCCGGGGATTCAATTCTCCGAGCTGTTGCCCGAGTCGGCGAAGCGGCTCGACAAGTACGCGGTGATCCGGTCCATGTACTCGGACGATGCGGTCCACGAGAGCGCCCAGCAATACGTGATCAGTGGCACCAAGCGTAGAAACGACCTGGTTCATCCCGCTCTGGGTTCGGTCCTGGCCCATGAGTGGGGCTCCTCGGCAGGCCTTCCGCCCTATGTCGCCATTCCCAGGAACAGCCGTTCCGGCGGAGCCGGCTTTCTGGGTTCGGTCTATGATCCCTTCCAATCCGGAAATCCCAACCAGAAGAACTACTCGGTCAAGGACCTGACTCTTCCGCTGGGAATGAAGCTGGATCAGGCCCGGGCCCGATCGGAGCTGCTCAACGCCTTGGACAATCGTTTCCGCAAGGTGGAGAGATCCGGTCTGTTGGATCGGATGGATCAGTTTTCCCAGAAAGCCCACGACCTGGTGAGTTCGCCGGCCGCCAAGGAGGCCTTCAACATCTCCCAGGAGAGCGAGAAACTGAGGGACGCCTACGGGCACACCACGGTGGGGCAGGGAGCGCTGTTGGCGCGGCGGCTGATCGAATCGGGCGTTCGCGTGGCGACGGTCTTCCAGGGCGGCTACGACACGCACTTCGACAACAAACCTGGGATGGAGAAGGTCAACATTCCGTTCGACCAAGCCTTCGGCGCCCTCTTGGACGATCTTGAGGCCCGCGGCCTGATGGAGACGACGCTGGTCCTGGTCCTCTCCGAGTTCGGACGGACGCCGCGCATCAACAACCAGGCAGGACGGGATCATTGGCCACGATCCTTTTCCGTGGCTCTGGCTGGAGCCGGAATCAGCGGAGGAGTGGTCGTGGGCAGCACCACGCCGACCGGTTCCGATCCCCACGACCGGCCGGTGTCGGTGGAAGACCTGGCGGTTACCGTCTACCGCATTCTGGGAATCGACCCGGAAGGGGAGTTCCATGCCGGCGGACGCCCCGTCAAGATCGCCACAAACGGCACGTTCGTCCACGAGTTGTTCTCGTAGGTGGGGGGACAGTCTTGTCCCCCTCTTCATCTCCGATCCGAAACCGTTGGCCGGGAAGTCTGTGTACCCAAATTCCCTTTTTCGGCCAGCATTGCGGGGGTCGGCGCGGGGTGGAGACCTTCTTTCTGTCAAATAAGTCCGGGATGAGAAGATCCTTCCTCCTGATCGCCCTGCTCTTGCTGAGTCTCCCCGCGAAGGCTCTCGCCCAGGACGAAAGCGCTGTGGCGGCCGGAGCTCCGCGCGCCCCCGTACGGGACGAAATGATGCGTCCCATCACGGCCGGCGGTTTCGTCGACGGAGCGCCCGTGGTCTTCTCCGACGCCACAGCCTCGAGCGGGCTGGACGGTTTCCTGCATAGCGCCGGATCGAAGGTGAAGCGGTTCCTGATGGAAGTCCCGTCCGGGGGAGTGGCCCTCTTCGACTACGATCGGGACGGGTGGTTGGACATCTACCTGGTCAACGGTTCCAGCTTCGAGGCGGTTCGTGGCCAGCAGGAACATCCGAGGGCGGCCCTCTACCGCAACAACGGGAACGGCACCTTCACCGACACCACGGTGACGGCGGGAGTGGCCAACCAAGGTTGGGGTTTCGGCGCCGCCGTGGGGGACTACGACAACGACGGCTGGCCCGACCTCCACGTTGCCAACTTCGGCAAGGACCGGCTCTATCGAAACAACGGCGACGGGAGCTTCACCGACGTCACGGACCGGGCCGGGATCTCGATTCCGGGATGGTCAACGGCCGCTTCCTTCGGAGATTTCGATCGGGACGGAGATCTGGACCTCTTCGTCTGTGGATACCTGGAGTTTCCGCCATGCCCCGCAGCGGCTGACAACCCGCCGGAAGAATGTCTGCGGGACCGGAAAGCGGAGATGGAGACGGCTCCGGAGATTCGGCTTTCGGAGGAGGCATTGGCCCGGTCCTTTTCCATGATTCCCAAGCACGCCTGCTCTTTTCGCGGAAAACAGGTCCTTTGCGGTCCCCTTGGCCTCATCGGCATCCGCGACTTCCTCTTTCGCAACAACGGGGACGGCACCTTCACCGAGATCGCGGCCGACGCCGGCGTCGACGATCCGAACCGGCACTACGGGTTCGCCAGCACCTTCGTAGACGTGGACGGAGACCGTTGGGTGGACTTGGTGGTCGCCAACGACTCCAAACCCAACTATCTCTACCGGAACCGGGGGGACGGGACCTTCGAGGACATGAGCTATCCGTCCGGGTTCGCGTTCAACCAATATGCAAAAGCCCAGGCGGGAATGGGCCTGGCGGTGGGGGACTACGACAACGACGGGCAGGTCGACTTCTATGTGACCAATTTCTCAGACGATCACAACACCCTCTACAAGAACGAAGGGGATAATTTTTTCCTGGACGTGACCTTCCAAGTCGGATTGGGCGAGGCTACATTTCCCTTTCTGGGGTGGGGAACCGGATTTCTGGACTATGACAACGACGGGTGGAAGGACCTGTTCGTGGCCAACGGACATATTTATGCGGCCGTGGATTCCTACGATTGGGGGACCACCTACTCGCAGCGGCCGCAACTTTTCCGAAACCTGGCCGGAGAACGCTTCGAGGTGGTCCCTCCCGCCACGGGGAGCGGTCTGGCCGTCGTCGTCTCGGCCCGGGGAGCCGCCTTCGGCGACCTGAACAACGACGGGCGCGTCGACGTGGTGCTCAACTGTGCCGACGGCCCGCCGGTGGTCCTAAGAAACGAGGCCTCGACGACCGGGCATCACTGGTTGTCCCTGCGGCTGGTAGGCGGGGAAAAGAGCCCCCGCGACGCCATCGGGGCCACCGTCTTCGTGACCGCCGGCGGCCGGCGGCAGCGGGGGGACGTCATCAGCGGAGCCAGCTATTCCTCCTCCTCCGACTTCCGGCTGCACTTCGGACTGGGCCGAGCCGAACAGGTCGAGTCGGTGGAAATCCTTTGGCCCAGCGGCCGGAGCCAGACTCTGTCGGATCTGCCCGTGGACCGGATCATCACCATCCGTGAAGGGCAGGGACCGACCCATTCAGGTAGTTGAGTCCGTGATCTCCGGAGAGGGTACGTGATCCAAGACCGGGTGAGTTGGGTTGCCGTATCGTTGCTTTGGCTCGCTCCCGTAACCGGCGCGGCTGAAGAACCCGCCAGTCCCGGAATCGTCTTCGAGGAAGCCTCTTCCCGTTCCAGCGGCATCCGCTGGGTTCACGAGAACGCCATGTCTCCCCAGCGGCACTTGCCGGAGACGGTCGGTCCGGGGTGCGCCTTCTTCGACTACGACAATGACGGATGGATGGATCTGTACCTGGTCAATAGCGGAAAATCCGACTTCTACGTTCCTGCGACGCCGCTCCGGAACGCCCTCTACCGCAACGACGGGGATGGGACCTTCACCGACGTCACCGACGCAGCGGGAGTGGCAGGGGGTCGATTCGGAATGGGCGTGGCGGTGGCCGACTACGATGGCGACGGCTGGCAGGACCTCTACGTCACGAACTACGGGCCCAACTATCTCTATCGAAATAACGGCGACGGAAGCTTCTCGGAGGTGGCCCGGGATGCGGGGGTCCGGGCTCCCGGCTGGTCCACCAGCGGGGTCTGGTTCGACTACAACGGTGACGGGAGGTTGGACCTGTTCGTCTGCAGCTTCGTCCGCTACGACGAGTCCCTCAGCAAGCTCTGCTTCGATCACCTGCGGAAACGGACTTACTACTGCCTGCCCACCCTCTTCGATCCCACTTCCAGTCATCTTTTTCGCAATGACGGCAACGGCCGCTTCACCGACGTCAGCCGGGAATCAGGGATCGCCGGGCACCCGGGCAAGGCGTTCGGCGTGGTGGCCACCGACGTCAACGACGACGGGCATCTGGACCTGTTCGTCGCCAACGACACAGTGGCGGACTTTCTCTTCGTGAACCAGGGAGACGGGACCTTCCGGGAGATGGGCCTCTGGGCCGGAGTCGCGTTCGACGACGGCGGCAAGCCGCGCTCCGGCATGGGCGTGGATGCTACCGACTACGACGGCGACGGCCGGCAGGACCTCTTCGTCTCCAACATCGACCATGAAGTGTTCAGCCTTTACCGGAATCAGGGTGACCTGACCTTCACCGACGAAGCGGCCGACGTGGGGAAACTGACCTGGCTGCTGAGCGGTTGGGGATTGCGCTTCTTCGACGCGGACAACGACGGCGACGACGACCTGTTCCTGGCCAACGGCCACCCGGACGACATGGTGGAAGAGTTCCGCCCGGGCCTGGGGTATCGGGAACCCCTCCTCTACTTCGAGAACGTCGCCGGCCACTACCGCGACCGGAGCCGCCAATCGGGCGCCGTCTTCTCTCGCGAGTTTTCGGCCCGGGGTCTGGCCACCGGCGACCTGGACAACGACGGTGATCCGGACCTGATCATCACCGATAACGGCGGACCGCCGGTGCTGCTCCTGAACCGGGGAGGCAACCGCAACCGTTGGGTCGGCCTCGATCTGATTCCCAGCCAAGGCCAAACCGCTGTCGGCGCCCTCATCACCTGGTCGGCCGCAGGTGTCGAGCGCCGCCGCTTGAAGAGGGCCGGTGGAAGCTACCTCTCCTCCAGCGATCCCCGGGAGATCCTGGGTCTGGGCGCAGCCAAAACTCTCGACTGGGTGCAGGTCCATTGGCCCAGCGGCGTCAAGACCAAGCTGTCCGGGCTCCAACCGAACCAATACCACAAGATCAACGAGTCGGCAGGAGGGGGGACTGTTAGTCCCCCCTGACGCGGGGGTTAACAACCTCCTCCTATGGGAGGCTCGGGTCGATCTTTCTCATTCCCGGCTTGCGGCTCGACTTGGGCTTTCTCTTCTGCAGCATGTCGAACCGGTCGAAGTATGTCCGGGCGGTGGAGGGGTCTTTCAGCCGGTGGTGGAGTCTTCCCAGTAGATAGTGGGTTTCTACGTGGTCGGGATGTTGGGCCAGAGCCTTCTGAAGATGCTCAAGGGCCCCTCTGACCTCCTTCCCCTTCATCAGGATTCGCCCCTTCTCCAGATGGAGCAGGAAGGAATCCGGGTTCAACTCGATTCCTTCATCCAACCACTCCAACGCTTTGCCGGTCTGGCCCGACCGGGAATGGGCGCTGGCCAGCTGATGAAAAATTTCCTCCTGGCCGGGTCGGAGCCGCAGGGCCTCGAGCAGGGTATCGGTAGCCTGGTCGAACTGGTCCAGGGAGTTCATGGTGGAACCCAGATAGTAGCGCGCTTCCCAGTTTCCGGGGTTCCGTGCCGTGACTCGTTCGAGGACTTCTTTCGCCTCCTGGAAGCGGCTTTGGTTCACATAGAATTCGACCAATTTCAACTGGGCCGAGGAGGCGGAGAGGGGCTTCAATATCCGTTCCCCTTCGTCGTTGTATTTGAACCGGATGAGAATTCGGGCCGCTTCCTCCTTTTCTTCCGGGTTGAGCGTGAGTCGTTCCAGTAGCGCGAGGGCCTCGTCGGAGCGTGCCAGCCAAAAGAGTTGCTCCGCCAGCCTCAAGCTCATTTGATTGTCGAGAGTAGTCCGGTCCACTTTGTCCAGCACGGCCGAAGACAGCTCCAGGTCACCCCGCTCGAAGGAAAACCGGGACTTGAGGATAAGCAACTTGGGATCGCTGGGACTGCGCATCAAGGCCTGTTCCACTTGTCCCGCCGAGATCTCGACGGCTGCCAACTGGGTCAGGTCGGGGTCCAGATCCGACGCACGCCTCAAGTGGCCCTCGGCTGTCCGCAATTGACCTTGGGAAACCAGAAATTTCCCGAAGCCGTATAGGACCCGGGCCGAATCGGGGGCGAGCCGGTAGGCACGGAAGAAGGCCGTACGGGCATCCGCGACCTTGCCGACCCGGGCATACGAAGAGCCGAGCTTGGCCAGTGCTTCGGCAAAGTTGGGGTCCAGGTCCAAGGCTTCGCGGTAGATCTCGATGGCCCGGCCCCACTCCCCCTGTTCGCGCAACCGGTCGCCCTGTTCCTCCAGACCGCGAGCCCTCTCCTGGAAGTCAGCCGGCATGCGATAAAGCAACGCGTAGTCGTATCCGGACCGGAAGATGGAGCTGTGGGCACCGGGTTCCAGGCCCTGGGCCGCCTGTTGAAACTCCCGGTTCATCCGTGTCGGAGAAATGTTTCCCAAATAGCCGCCGTCCGCAGCCGAACGGTCGATGGAATGCTGGCGCGCCAAGTCCGCAAAAGATGCACCCTGGCCAAGTTCTTGGAGGATCTGCTCGGCTAAAGACAAGTTGCGCACCACGAGAATGCGCAGGAACATGCTGTTTCCGTCCGACGAGGAGAACAGCGGGACGGAGAGCTGCAATACCAGGAGACAGAGGATGCCGGCTCTAAGAGGCCGTCTCATTTGAAACCATTTTAGCAGTCCCCTATTGAGAGGACTGAGGAATGGGACGCCCGGATTTGGCAGCCTCGTTCCGAGAGGCGCCATGAGAGGTATTTCTGGGAGCTGGACCGCGTTTCCGGAGAACCCTCCGGATGATCACCCCGCCTCGGCCGGTTCCGGCGGGGCGTTCTCCAGGCGCCAGAAGACCGCCCGCAGCCCCAACCAGGGGCAGTCTCCGACTTCGGTCCCCTGCGGGCACGGATTCTTGGGCGCCTCGTAGTATCGCTTCAGCGACTCGTTCTCCCAGTAGGCATAGACCGACATGAAGTGATTGGGCGACAATTCGAGCATGGGACTGGTGAAGGAGACGGTGAGGGGAGGCGTGAGGAGTGGGAACTTCTTCGCCTGATTGAATTCTCCGGTGCCTCCCGCAGTCCCGTCCACCCAGGTCCGCCCCCCGTCCAAGCTGATTCTCAAGACCCGGCTGGAGTTCTTGCGTTGAAAGTTGGCGGCGACCACGACCACGTTGTTGCTGCCCCAGACGATGGTCGCCCGGTGGCCGTAGAACTCGGTCAAGCCGCCCGGCACCTCATGAAACGTCCGTCCGCCGTCGGTCGATCCCATCAGGAGGCCGTTCTTGTAGATGGAGGGCATGTCGGAGGGCATGTCGTCGGGGGCGCCGGTTCTACGGATGGTCGCCTCCCGATCCTCGCCGTGGAGGAGCTCCCGCTGGGTACGGGTCATGGAGAGGATCCGGTTGGGATCGAAGGGATCCAGGGCGTGGCCCACCTCGGTGACGTGAGGGTGCATGATGGTTACGTCCCCCCAGGTCTTGCCACCGTCGGTGGAGCGGAAGATGGTCTCTCCCCCGAAGTCCAGATCGGACCGCATGAGACCGTCGATCCGGTTCTTCGGGTCTTTGTAATAGGAGCCGTCGTAGCGCAAGCCCACCGAGAACATCAGAGTGCCGTCAGGCTTCTCGATAAAGGTGTTGTAGTCGTTGTAGCAGTAGACGTACGGATGCTCCATGCCCCGGGAACCCAGCGGCCGGAAGTCGATGGGCGTCGTGTTCCAGGTCTCGACGTCGGCGGACCAGGAGACGAATAGCTCTTTCGGGGTGCTCTGATGCAGGAGCCAGAGGCGTCCGTCACGAGTGACTCCCGAACCGATCAGACGTTGGCCGGGCGGAGCGTCAGAGATGTTCAGCCGCACTGGCTCCCAGGTCTCGCCCTGATCGGTGCTCTTGAAATATCCCAGGGCCTCACCCGTTCCCTGGGTCATGGTGTTCACGTAGATGGTCCCATCGGGATGGCGGACCATGCCCACCATTTCATGGGCCAGGCCGGTCTCATGGCCGGGCTTGATGATGCTGACCTCCTTGTCGACCTTGAGGACCAACCGCTGGGGATCGAGAGCCTGGTCGTCCTGAGCGGTTTCCGTCGGCGCGCAGGCGGCGACAGTCAGAAGCAGGATAATGGTGGGGATGCGGCGAATCAGTGAAGCCATGTTTCCTCCGGGGAAAGGAAGTGAACGTTGGGGTTCAGTGTATGGGCTCGCCGGTCCCGGCACAACCTGACTCGAAATCCGGCTTCGCAGCCCGACTTGTCCTGCATGGGGATGCTTGCTAACTTGAGCGCGAACCGTGTCTTCCCTTCTATTTCGATCTTCTTCTGATGAACCGGACAGTGACAGGAGCTCCAAGTTGTAGGAGACCCGGTGCCGCGGCCCTTCTGGTGTTGTTGTTGGCCGTAGCCGGTTCGAGATCGTTCGGACAGACGGCTGCCGAGGAGCCCGACGATCTCACCGCCATCGGGCGCATCGTCGGCACCGATATCAACAAGATCGCGGCAGTCGTGCGCTTCCACAGCGCCATCCTGATGACCCGGATGGAGCAATTCGAATCGGCCTACGAGGCGTTGCAGCAGTTCGTCTATCAGAACAACACCAGTCCGAAGGTGGTCGAGGCCCTGGGGCTGTCCATCCTGAGGATGCGGTATCTGCCTTCCGAGTATCCGCCGGCCAAACGCGAACTCGTCATGCTGGCGGGGCGGGCTGCCTACGAGACGGCGGCCCGGCGAGCAGAAAGCGCCGATCGGGCCTATCAGGAGCTCGTATCCCGCTACCCCGGCGAATCCAACGTGCACTATGCCTATGGGGCATTCCTCATGGGAAGTAAGCCGGAGGTGGCGGTCCAGCAGTTCCAGCAGGAGTTGAAGAAGGATCCCGATCATGTGCCGAGTCTCCTCCAGATCGCCATGGAATACCTGCGTCAGGGCATGTACCAGGAGGCTCTGCCTCTGGCGGAAAGGGCCCACGGGCTGATGCCGAACTTCTTCACATCCAGAAAGGTCCTGGGCCGGGTTCTTCTGGAGACGGGACAGGTCGAACGAGCCGTCCAGGAATTGGAAGTCGGAGTCCAACTGAAACCCGAGGACCCCGAGATGCACTTCGCTCTGGCCCGGGCCTACGCGAGGGCCGGCCGCAAAGCGGAAGCGGAACGGGCACGGGGCGAATTCCTGCGGCTGGACCGGATCTACCGGAGTCAGCGGGAGGGTCCGCAGTCCGTTGGTGGTCAGGCGCAGCCCTGACGCCCCCGGCGGTCAAGGACCGATTGGACTCGGAGGATGCCGTGGTCGAGGACCATGTTTCCAGGATAGTCGATCCTTACCCCGTCATTGAAGTACTGCCGGAGTGGAATCGTGAAGGTGAAGAGATGGGGAGCAAGAGAAAGATCTGGTTGGATGTCGCCGACAGCCCGAGAATTCGCGATTGAGTTGATGCGCTACAATGTCGAACAATTGTCGGAGATTTTCAGATGAATGAAAGGACCTTGTATCTGGCTTGGCAGGACAAGGCGCATAGTCGGCGGTGGTTTCCCATCGGTCGTCTGGACGCCGACGTCGAACGCCCGCGGTATCGCTTCCGTTACATTGGCGGTGCCGAACAGGCGAAAGAGACGTCGGGATTTCCGTTGTTGATCGAATTCCCCGAGTTGAAGGCGGATTATCGATCTCCGGAGCTTTTTCCCGTGTTCCAGAACCGGGTGATGAATCGAAGGAGGCCGGACTTCACCGACTACTTGCGCAGTCTTGATCTTTCTCCCAAGGCGGACCCTGTCGAGATTCTGTCAGCGAATGGCGGCAGCCGCGTGACGGACACCTACGAGGTCTTCCCGAAACTCGTGAAGCGCTCCGACGGCAGCTTCACCTGCCGCTTCTTTTTGCACGGATGGCGGCACGTCAACCCATCGGCGCAAGTGCGGATCGATCAGTTGGCCGACGGCGAAGAATTGTACGTCACATTGGAACTGACTAATCCGGTGTCCACAACGGCCGTGCAGATTCAGACGACGGATTACCATATGGTCGGGTGGGCGCCTCGTTACCTTGTGGCGGATCTGGTCGCGGCTATGGCCGAAACTCCCGAATACTCTGCACGGGTGGTTCGGGTGAATCCCCAGCCTGCGCCGTCGAAGCAGCGGGTATTGATCGAGATGTGCGGCAGTTGGGACAAGCACGAACCCATGAACGGCCCGGAATTCCGGCCATTGGTCACTTGAAGGCTCGCTGAGCGGTCGTCTTTGGCCAGCAGTCTGCGGCACAGGAGATAGTGGAGCGACAGTCTCCGGTTCGTATGGTTCTTGGTGTTCTCCTGCTTGTGACCTCGATTGCGCCGTTCCGTCCGGCGCAGACCGAGCCGCTGCCTCCCGTTCCCGATCTGGCTCCTCGGCTCGACGAGTTCGACGCGACGAGCCGGAAGCAGATCCGGGACGCCGGCGAGCGGGTCCGTCTGCATCCCAGGGATGCGGAAGCCAACGGCAGGATGGGCATGCTGCTGCATGCTCATCAACGTTACGAATTCGCGGAACCTTTCTACCTGCGGGCCCGGATTCTGGACCCCGGCTCGTTTTCGTGGGCCTACTGTCTCGGGATCATTCAGGGACGCTTGGGAAAACCGGCCGAAGCATCGTCATCGTTGCGACTGGCGGTCCAGCTCAAACCGGACTATCTGCCTGCACGATTGGCGCTGGCCGAGGCGCTGCGGAAACTGGGAGAGTTGGAGGAAAGCCGGGAACTCTACCTCCGGATCGTCACGGACCGCCCCGAGTCCGCTTCGGCCTGGGCCGGTCTGGGCCGGATCTCCTGGGAAGCGGGAGAGGTTTCTGAAGCCGTCGAGAACTACCAAAAGGCCGTCGACCGGTTCCCCAGGTACGGCGCCGCCCATTACGCCTTGGGGCTGGCGCACCGGAGCCTGGGCAATCTGGAAAAAATGCAGGAGCATCTCTCCCATTTCCAGCGCCATTCGGCGAAACAGCCGCCGGTGGAGGATCCCCTGCTCGATGCCGTCCAGGCCCTGGAATCCCGTGCCGGACACTTTCTTCGGGAAGGCTTTGTTTTCAGAGAGGAACGGAATTACAAGGAGGCGGCGGCCGCCTTCGAGAAAGTGCTGAAGCTGGAGCCCGGCCACTCCATCGCACACGCCAACCTGGTCTCTCTGTACATCGCTCTCCGAAACCCCGCCAAGGTGGAGGAACACTATCGTTCGGCTGTCGCCGGCGATCCCGGCCTGTACAAGACGCACTACAATTTCGGCACCTACCTGGGGTGGCGGGGGCGCACCGGCGAGGCCATTGCCGCACTTCGAAAGGCCGTGGAGATCAACCCGTTTCACGCCGACAGCCACAGCAATTTGGGGCACCTGTTGGCCCAGTTGGGCAGAAGCACCGAGGCGGAGAAGCACATGCGTCTCGCCATCCGGCACCAACCCAATTTCCCGCTCCCGCATTTCAACCTGGGGCGTCTGCTGCTGACCCAGGGACGGTATGAAGAAGCCGTCCGGCATCTTCACAAGGCGCTCGACGGAGAAAACGACGGCGACCCCTTGCACGTCTACACCCTGGCGCTGGCCTATGCCCAACTGGGCGAGTTGGAGAAAGCGGAGCACTATGCTCTTCTGGCGAAGCGGAAGGCTGTCGCTCCGGACCAGGCCGGAATCGCCCGCAACATCGAGAGTCTGCTGAACGAGCTCGAACGAGCGGCCAGTTCCCATGGGAATTAGGAAGCCGCTTTCCGCTCCCGTACGATTTTCCGTGACCGTTGGGCTCTTGGGTTTCTGTTTTCTCTCCCGGGTCGTTTCCGCTTCCGGTCCACCTGTCTTTCGGGAAGCCGCGCGGGAGACAGGTCTGGACTTTCACCATTTCATTGGAGCGACTGGCGAATATTTCTTACCCGAGATCATGGGATCGGGAGTGGGGATGTTCGACTATGACGGCGACGGGGACCTGGACCTCTATTTCGTCCAGGGAGCGATGCTGGACCGTTCGAAGGAGGTGTCCCAATCGTCGTTCCCCTTTTATGGAGAGGGGCCGCCCCGGAACCGGCTGTTCCGCAATGAACTGATTCCGACTGGGAAGCTCCGGTTCATCGACGTCACCCGTGAGGCCGGGGTTGGCCATCCGGGCTACGGCATGGGCATGGCCGTCGGAGACTACGACAACGACGGCGACCTGGACCTTTACCTGACCAACTTCGGCTCCAATGTTCTGTACCGCAACGAAGGCGACGGGACCTTCATCGACGTGACCCGCGACGCCGGAGTGGACGATCCCCGGTACAGCGCCAGCAGCACCTTTCTCGATTACGATTCCGACGGCGACCTGGACCTTTACGTCGCCAACTATGTCTCCTTCACCATCCAGGGGAACCGCAGATGCGGCGGGGAGCGCCGGGACTACTGCGCACCCGATGTCTACCAGCCGTTGCCCGACCGACTCTTTCGCAACGAAGGCGACGGAAGATACACCGACCGGTCGGAGGAGGCCGGTCTGGGCCGGGCCTTCGGAGCCGGTCTCGGGGTCGTGGCCGTCGATCTGGATCTCGATCGCCGCGTGGACGTCTACGTCGCCAACGACGGGACCCCCAATCAGTTGTGGATCAACCAGGGGGACGGGACCTTCCTGGACCAGGGCCTGGTGTCCGGAACCGCGTACAACATCGACGGCATGGCCGAGGCGGGCATGGGCGTCACGGCCGCCGATTTCGACGGCGACGGGGACGACGACCTCTTCGTGACCCACAACAAGAAGGAGACCAACACCCTCTATCTGAATGGACGGCGAACGGGATTCGCGGACGTCACTTCCCGCTTCGGGCTGGCCAATCCAAGTGTCCCCTATTCCGGATTCGGCACGCTCTGGTTCGACTACGACAACGACGGGTGGCTGGACCTCTTCGTGGCCAATGGAGCCGTGGTCATGGACGATCGTCAGCCGGCCGATTCACCCTACCCGTACGCGCAGGAGAACCAGCTCTTCCGGGGCGACGGTACCGGCCGGTCTCGGGAGGTTGGATCCGACGTTGCGGGTTCGGCGCTGGATCTCGTGGAAGTCAGCCGGGGCGCCGCCTTCGGCGACATCGACAACGACGGGGACATGGACATCGCCGTTTCCAACAACAACGGGCCGGCCCGCCTGCTGCTCAACCAGATCGGCTCCCGCAATCATTGGCTGGGCGTCCGGCTGGTTGGAGAGCGGGGTACTCCGTTGACCGTCTACCAAGCCCGGGTCGCGTTGTTCCGGAAGGGCCGCAAGCCTCTGTGGCGCCGCTGCCACGCCGACGGGAGCTATCTCAGCGCCAACGACAGCCGAATCCTCTTCGGGTTGGGTTCATCGAAGGACGTGGACCGGGTGGAGGTCCATTGGCCCGACGGTCTGTGTGAAGGTTGGAGCGGACTAGAAGCCGATCGATACGTCACGCTCCAGAGGGGAAGCGGGCAAATCTGCGAGTGAGGAGAATGAGGAGGGGCGATTTCCAATCGTCCGTTTCCCCTCATTCCATGAATCGGCGGTTAGGAAACCGCCGCTCCGCTCCCACTATTCCTCCGTGATCGTCATATACGCGTCGATCGGCAGATTCTTGAGCCTCTGGACCCGGTCGCTGGGAGCCGGCCAATGAATCTCGACCCAGTCCAGCTTGCTCGCCTGGCCCAACCCCAACACCTCGCGCGGATCATGGGACGCCAAATAGCTACCGCCACTCGTCTTCAAACGGCTCCGGACCACTCCCCCGGCGGACCACCGGATCACCGCACCGATGGCGTCCCGATTGCAGTTCCTGCCCACCAGTGTCAAGCCGATCCAGTGGTTGCCGTCCCCCCACCGGTTCCGTAGCAGCACGGGCGCCTGCCCGTTGTTGGCCACCAGAACGTCGACTCTCCCATCATTGTCGAAATCGCCCACCGTCATCCCGCGAGCCGGATACTTCTCCGCGAAGACGGCGCCCGCCCCCTCGCTGATGTCCCTGAACTTGCCGTCCACGTTCTCGAAAAGCAGCAGCGGCATGGCGTAGGTGACCTGCAGGGAATAGGAGGCGATCATGTCGTCGGGATGCCCGTTGGCCAGGAACAGGTCCATGTCCCCATCCACGTCGAAGTCCAGAAATTTCAGTCCCCAGCCGCTCAGGAACCGGGTGGACTGAGCCACCTGGTTGGGATGGGAGAGGTCCCGGAACAACTCGTTTCCCTGATTCCGGTAGAGGGCGAACATCTCCTGGTCCACGTTGGCCACGAACAGGTCCTGCCGGCCGTCCTGGTCGTAGTCGGCGGCATCGACGCCCATCCCGGAGCGCGCCTTCCCGTTGGCGCTGAACCCCACCTCGGCGAGGAAGCCGACCTCGTCCCACCGGCCGTCTCCCCGGTTGA
Organism: Acidobacteriota bacterium; assembly: GCA_028874215.1. Taxonomy (NCBI): domain Bacteria; kingdom Pseudomonadati; phylum Acidobacteriota; species Acidobacteriota bacterium. The sequence goes on along the minus strand of JAPPLF010000101.1, from coordinate 57,300 downwards.
CGAAGAGGAAGTTCTGGACCGTGTCGTTGGCGACGAAGAGATCCATCCTGCGGTCGTTGTTGACGTCGGTGGCGACGACCCCCAGCGCCTTTCCCAGTGACCGGCCGATGTCGCTCGCGGCTCCGATGTCGGCGAAGGTGCCGTCGCCTTTGTTTCGGAAAAGCAGGCTCGGCGTCGGTTCGAAGAAGGTGGGGATGCAGTAGTAGTTCTTGCCCAACTGGTTGTTTCCGCATCGCACCGGGTTGTCGACCTGGTATTTGACGAAGCTGCAGACGAACAGGTCGAGCCATCCGTCGCCATCGAAGTCGAACCACGCGGCGCTGGTCGTCCAACCGGGAGCGGCCAGTCCGGCGCTTTGGGTGACGTCCCGGAAGGTTCCATCCCCCTGGTTCTCGTAGAGAATGGCGCGGCCGTAGGCGGTGACGTAAAGATCGGCGTCTCCGTCGTTGTCGTAATCGGCGGCGGCGGCCCCCATTCCGAAACTGCCGGCGGCGACTCCCGCCTTTTGGGTCATGTTGCTGAAGGTCCCGTCGCCGTTGTTCCGGTAGAGTGCGTTGCCGGGACTCTTCCCGGGCTTGAAGAAATCGGAGGGACCGGTGTTCACCAGGTAGAGGTCCACCCACCCGTCGTTGTCGTAATCGAAAAAGGCGCAGCCGGGCCCCAGCGTTTCCGGGAGATGGCGCATCTCCGACATGGCGTTCTCGTGCACCCAGACGATGCCGCTGCTGGAGGAGGGGATTTTGGTGAAGAGATCGGTTCTTGGCGCGGCGGTTCCGCTCGCCGACAATCCACTAGTCAGGAACGCCGCCAGGAAGAGGAGCGGCAGCCGGGGAGGGCGTATGGAGAAGACGCCGAGGTCGCAGGTCTCGGCCTCGGAATCATTCATAAAGGGGTCTAGTTCCGTTGTCCAACCTCGGCGACGAGTTCCTGGGCGCGTTCCAGGGTCGTCGCCTTCTCCACCAGCATAAGCCGGCGGACTTCCTGCAGGGTGTCCTTGTTCGCGTGGGTGGTCACGTAAAGCGCCCGGCTGGTGACGACGGCATCGATCTGCTGCGCGACTCGCCGGCAGTCGGGACCCGGCGTATGAGCGATCCAACTGACCGTGTCGTTGACGGACTGGTAGCGGAAGTCGCAGGAGAGGCGAATCCGGTCGGACCGGTTCACCAGTCCGCGATGGGCCGTGACATGGCCGAAGATGATGGCGTCTCCGGGATGGTAGTCGGTGGTGCCCCAGGTGAAGTCCGACGAATCCAGTCCGAATCCCTTGGACCTCGCTTTCTTGGCATCGCTGGGACTGGAGCCCGCGTGTTCCAGGAATCCCATCTTGTGGGAACCGACAGCGATGGCCAGCCCCCCGATGTTGGGGTCGATTTCCATGAGTGGCAACCAGCAGGTGTAGAACCGGTCGGCCTGGTACCCGAGGTTACTGGCTCCGTCCTGGTGGGTGCCCACGCCGGCGTCGTCCGGCGCATCGGGATCCGGAAACATGATCCGGATGAGCCGCTGTTTCCAGACCGTGACGGCTTCGCCCACCACGCTCTCCATGACCGCGACGATCTCCGGCGACTCCGCCAGGCGGTTGAAGGAGTCGAGCCGCACGATCTTGTCGTAGTACCTCATGTGTTCCGCTTCGGAAGGGTGGGGCCCCCCGCTCCACATGGGATCTTCCGTGTCAGTTTCTTCAATGATGTGAGTCTCGTGCAGGACCCCCATGACGTCCTTCTTGACCTGCGACACTCGTTGCGGATCGACCAGGCCCCGCAGCAGGAGGTAGCCGTCTTGGGCGAGGTTTTCCGAAAGACGCTCGGCGTCGCCCAGATGCCCGGTGGAATCCGTCAGCGGTCGATATTCCATCATGGCGATTTCAACTCCCTTGCTCTGATCCGTGAAAGACGTCGACCCCGGCCCGGACCGCATTCAGGACCAGGCTGTAGTCGGGACCGAAGCCCAGGAAGGTCAGCCCCTGGTCCATGCGCTGTTTCAATTCCTCAGGCGTCGTGGAACCGATCCCGATGGCGACTCCGTTCTTCTTCCCGATCTCCGCTGCGTATTCGATCACGGCGTCCGTCTCCGGGAAGGGCATCTCCATGGGATTGAAGCCCATGTTGAAACAGAGATCCCACATCCCCAGATAGAGGGCGTCGAAGCCCGGAACCGACGTGATCTCTTCCAGGTTCTCAACCGCTTCCGTGGTCTCCAGCAGCGCGGCGACAATGATGTTGTCATTGGCCCGCTTGATGTAGTCGTCGTTGTCGATGGTGTACTGGCTGGCGCGCATGGGGCCCCAACCGCGGATCCCGTGCGGCGGGTAACGGGTCGCAGCCACCAGGGCCTCGGCCTCGGCCGCGGTCCTCAACATGGGGGCGATGACGCCCATGGCGCCCATGTCCAAGGCCCGCTGAATGAAGACCTGCTCATGGGAGGGGACGCGGACGATGGGTACGGTTCCGGTCCCCTTGATGGCCATGAGCATGTGCTCGATCTCGGCCGAGTCCAGGCCGTTGTGCTCGGTTTCGATGACCAGGAAGTCGAGGCCGACCTGCGACAACAGCTCGGCGACGCTGGGACTGCCCAGCCCCATGAAGGTGCCGAGAGCGGCTTCCCCGGAATTCAGTTTTTCCTTTGCGCGGTTCGTTTGCATAGCTCAGAAATAGTCTCGTTGTGGCAAGGTTTCAATATTCCGTCCCGCTCTTGCCCGCCTCCGCCGATCCCTCCCGGGTGACGTAACCGGCGCCCGAACCGTAGAGCCGCCGCTGGTAGTCGACGGAAGTTTCAACCGCCTTCAGAAAATTGATCTGCCTCTCCAGAGACTCCTGGAGGCCGGGTCTCGCCGCCTCTTCGCTGACGCCGGCCCGATAGGAGATTTCCGGGGGAACCAGGCCCATGTAAATGGAAAGGTATCCGTCGAAACCGATCTCCTTCAGGGTGCTCAAGATGGCCGGATAGTCGGCGTGGCCCTCGCCCAGGAAGCAGTGATTGGTCTCGTTCACGTGCATGACCTTGATCCGGTCGCCCGCCGCCAGGAGGGCGCTGGTGGTCGAGGCCTCGGAGATGTTCATGTGGTAGATGTCCGGCTGGACGCCGATATTGGGCAGGCCCAGGTCGTCGATCAGGCTGATGGCGTCGAAGACGGAGGTCAAGATGCCGGAATAGGCTTCATAGCGGTTCAGCGGCTCGAACAGAACCGTGATGTCCCGCTCTCCCGCGTATTCGCAGATTTCTCTGGCCCCTTCGAGAAAATTGCTTCTCAGAACGTGCATGGGCAGCTTGGGGAAGGGGATCTGGGGGACGGGAGTCTGGGAAGCGCAGATCTGGTAGTACTTTGCCCCCAAGGCGGACGCCAGGTCGACGCAGGCCTTGCCGTAGTCGATGCCTCTCTGCCGGGCTTGTACGTCGTCGCCGGCCAAGTCCCTGCTTTCTCCGGCGTGATGATACGCCCAGGCGCCCAGTATTTCGTTGACTTCCAGCCCCGTGGAATCCAGCAACCTCCGGAACTTGTCGACATCGAGCTTCGGCGGATTGCCCGGCAGGTCGACGGCGTCGAACCCGGCCCGCTTGATGGCTTCCAGGATCGGCTGCGGTGTCTCGAGGATGTAGTGTCCGATTCTCCCGATGGTCTCGGAGATGACGGAGTATTGGAACGCCATTGGTGCACCCCTCCTTTAGTTGGATTTCAAGTCCACGGGTTTCCTTGTCTTCATGGACTCACAGACGGCGTCGATGACCTTCATGTTGCCGAGGCTGAACTCCGGGGTAACCCGGTGCGGTGTGTTCGTCTCCAGGCATTCCACCAGATGGTCGAGCTGCAGGGCAAACTGGTCCACGGGGTCGAAGCGGTGGACTTCGTGGTCGAAGTTGTCATGGAAGACTTCGATGGTGGCGGGCAGGTCTTCCTTCTCGACGAACTCCTGTTCCCTCACGCTGCGCTGGTCGAACGGCAGGTCGGCGCGGATCCACCCGGTCAGGCCCAGCACCTCCGTCGCCTGGCAGTAGCCGTACTGATAGCTGGTGGTCAGTTGGGCGGTTGCGCCTCCCGGAAACTCGAGCTGAATGACGGCAGTCATGTCCGCATCGGCCGACTCGATGAACCGGCCCACCGCATAGGCCCGGTGGGGCTCCTCGCCGATGACGAACCGCGAGAAATGAATCAGGTAGCACGCCGTGTCGTAGACGGATCCACCGCCCCGCCGCCGGTCGTAGCGCCAGTTGTCCGGCTCGGAGAATCGAACCAACGGAGAGGAGAATGTGGCCTGGACGGAGACGACCCGCCCGATCCGGCCCGAGTCGATGATCTCCTTGATCCGGACATGTTGGGGATCGTGCCGCCACTTGAATGCTTCCACCAGCATGACGCCGTTCCCGCGCGCGGCGTCGACCATGGCTTCGCATTCGGCGGCGTCCCCGGCAATGGGCTTCTCGCACAGGATGGCGCGGACGTTTCCCGAGTTCGCCGCGGCGATGCTGACCGGGGCATGGGCGGGGCCCCAGGTGGCGACGATGGCGATATCGAGCCGTTCTTCCGACAGCATCCGGTCCAGGTCGGTGTAGCGGTTGGGGACCTGGAATCGGTCGCCGAAGACGTTCAAGGCCTCTGGGGAAAGGTCGCAGGCCGCTGCCAACTCGACCATGGGGTGACGCACGCAGGTGACGGCATGGTCCAGTGCGATGGTCCCGGTACCGATGATTCCTGCTTTCAATGCCATGGTCAGGTTCAGGCTCATTCTATTGGAAAGCGCCCGTTGCCGATAGCTGCACCCGTGCCCTCGCTGCATCGAGAACGTATACTCGCTCCAGCAAGGATGCGGGCGGCACTACCGTTGTCATCCAGGAGGAGGAAAACGCAAATGAAGTGGTGCTCGACGATATTCGGTCTCTTGCTCGCCGTCTCCATACAGCCGGACGCTGAAGCCGGTGACAAACCGAACGTTATCTTCATTCTGGTCGACGATATGGGATATGGCGACGTGGGGCCCTACGGCGCCACGGATCTCCAAACCCCTCACCTGGACCGCATGGCTCGGGAGGGAGTCAAACTCACGGACAATTACGCGGCGGCCCCGGTGTGCACGCCGACGCGCATCGCTTTTCTTACCGGACGCTACCAACAGCGTAGTGGGATCGAATGGGCGTTCGCGGGCGCGGGTTCTCCGGGACTGTCCACGTCGGAGACATCCGTGGCCAGGATGGTGAAGAACAACGGCTATGCGACGGGACTGATGGGGAAGTGGCACGTGGGAATCACCCCCGAGACGGGACCGAATGCCCACGGATTCGATGAGTTTTTTGGTTTCCTGGGTGCAAACATCGATTTCTACACCCATCGCGAAGTGATCCCGGAGAGAGGTTTCCCCGATCTCTACGAAAACACCAAACCGGTGAAGAAAGATGGGTACATGACCCATCTCATCACCGAGCGGTCCGTCGACTTCATCGAACGCCACGCGGGCAAGCCGTTCTTCCTCTTCGTCTCCTACAACGCACCTCACTGGCCGTTCCAGCCACCGAACCGGCGCTGGGTTGCGACGGCGGAAAATCGGCTGGAAGGGACCCGCGAGGACTACAACGGCATGGTCGAGGCAATCGACGACGGGGTCGGCGAAATTCTGGATGTGCTCGACCGGAAGGGTCTGGCTTCCAACACCCTGGTCATCTTCACCAGCGACAACGGAGGCGAGCGCCTCTCGCGCACCGCACCTTTTTTCAATCACAAGGCCACATTGTGGGAGGGCGGGATTCGAGTCCCCGGCCTGGTCCGTTGGCCGAAGCGCCTCCCGGCCGGCAAGACCTCCGATCAGGCGGTCATCACCATGGATTATTCGGCCACCATCCTGGCGGCCACGGGGAGCGCCCCTCCGGAGGGACGCACCTTGGACGGCATCGACATCCTCCCCATCCTGAGCGGAGAGAAACCTCCACAGGAGCGCACCTTCTTCTGGCGCGTCAAGTTCGTGGGCGAATGCAATCCACAGCGGCCCTACTGGCAGTGCTACGTACAGAAGGCGGTCCGCAAGGGGCACTGGAAGTACGTCCTGGACGGCGTTGAGCAGGTGGACATGTTGTTCGATCTGAGGACCGATCCGAGTGAGCGTCAGACACTGACCTACGAAAAGCCGGAACTCGTGGAAGAAATCAAGCGCCTGTACGCGAACTGGGAGCAGGACGTAGACCAGTAGGAGCGGCGATTTCTAATCGCCGAAAAGGAGCGGCGGCATCCTTGCCGCCGACAGGGGGGCAGGGGGGACGGAGTCCCCACTCCGAGTCCTCCACATCACTGAGGAGAATATGAACAGACGCCATTTCATCACCTCCACCGCCGGAGCCTGGGCGGCAGCCCACCTCACCGGCAACACCGCCAATCTCTATTCGGCCAACAGAAAATACCGCGCCGCCGTCATCGGTCACACCGGTGTGGGCGGCTACGGTCACGGTTGGGACGAAGCCTTCAACCCCTTCGACGCCATCGACGTCGTAGCGGTCGCCGACCCGGACGCCACCGGTCGAAAAGAGGTCATGGCCCACACCGGAGCGAAGCAAGGCTACCGCGACTACCAGGAAATGCTCCGCAAGGAGAATCCCGACCTGGTGTCAATCTGTCCCCACGCCCTGGACCACCGCCTGGAGATGGTCACGGCCGCCGCCGAGTCAGGCGCCCATATCCTGATGGAGAAACCGTTCGCACGCGATCTGGTGGAAGCGGACGCCATGGTAAAGGCTATCCGGAAGAGCGGCGTAAAGGTGCAGGTTGGCTTCGTGACGGCAACGCTGCCCATGACGCGGCGTGTCCTGCAGATGGTCCGGCAAGGCGAGATCGGCGTGCTTCAGGAGATCCGCGCCCGCGGCAAGGAGGACCGGCGCGCAGGCGGCGAGGACCTGATGGTGCTGGGGTGCCACCTGATGCATTTGTTGAGGATGTTTGCCGGCAACCCGAAATGGGTGTTCGCCCACGTCACGGACCACGAGTTCGAAATGGAACGAAGCCACGCCCGCGAGAAGCAGGGACCAGGAAGCATGGGAGCGCTGGCGGGAGACCAGGTCGCCACCATATTCTATCTGGGTCAAGGCGTCCATGCCTACTTCGGATCCAAGGCAAACGACGTCAAGACGGGACGGCGCTTCGGAATCTACCTCTATGGCAGCAAGGGTGTGATCTACCTGCCGACCGTATCAGGCGCGGCAATCCTTCGCTCTCCCGATTGGCACAGCGGAGCGTGGGAACCCATCGAACTCACTGCGGAAGAGCGGGCCGGATCCGACCAGTTGGCCACCCTCATGGTGGCCGACCTGTTGCAGGCCATCGAGGAGGATCGTGAACCGGCCGTCACCGAGTATGACGGCCGCTGGACCACCGAGATGATCTCGTCCGTCTACCAGTCCCAGTTGACGGGCGCACGGGTGACGTTTCCGCTCAAGGATCGCACGCATCCGCTGGAGCGCGGCGTGTGACGAGCGCCGCCGGTGTTACCCGGGCCGCCGTTTTCTCCCGATCCCCGTCCTAGAACTTCTCCGGAATCACGTAGGGCGCACGATAGTTCCGGGTCAGCATGGCGTTGGCTTCCTCGTCGCCGAGGTAGCGCTCCGTGACGGGATCGAAGTCCAGGGTTCTGCCCAGGCGGTACGAGGTGTTGGCCATGTGAATCAGCGCGCAACTGTGATGGCCCTCGACGATGTCCCCTTCCATGATGGAGCGGTCGTTGGCGCGGATGGCCTCCACGAAATTGCGGAACATGTCTCCGCCTCCGCTGCCTGACGGACCCGGTTCCCGTCCCTTGCCCATGTAGGTTCGCCAGTTCCCGCCTCCGTCGATCACCATGTACCCTTCGGAGCCGTAGAAGAGATTGCCGATGTTGTTGCCGGCCCCTTTCCCCAGTCCCCCTTCGTGGTTGGTGACCCAGTGGCGGACTTCGAACTGCATGATTTTTTTCTTGTCGCCGCCCCCCTCTTCGCTGGGGAACTCGAAGAGAGCCATCTGGGTGTTGGGGGTCTCCTGGTCGTCGTCGAACATGAAGTGGCCGCCCATGGAAGAGATCTTGGTCGGAAGGGTGACGCCCAGGCCCCAGCGCGCGATATCCACCTGGTGGGCGCCCTGGTTGCCGATGTCTCCGTTGCCGTAGTCCCAGTGCCAGTGCCAGTTGTAGTGGAAGCGGTTCCGGGTGAACTCGCGCTTGGGCGCGGGTCCCAGCCAGAGATCATAGTGGACGCCGGGGGGAACGGCTTCGGGGCCTTTCCGTTTGATGGTGTTGCGCCACTTGTAGCACATCCCTTTCGCCAGGTAGACCTCGCCGAGTCCGCCTTCGTGCAGGAACTTCATGGCGGCCTTGTAGCCCTTGAAGGTCCGGCGCTCCGCGTGGTGCTGAATCAGGCGGTCGTATCTCTTGGCCGCCTTGATGAGCTGCTGCCCCTCGAAATGGTTGTGGGTGCCCGGTTTTTCCAGGGTGGCGTGCTTGCCGGCCTGAGCCGCCCAGAAACCGGCCAGGGCATGCCAGTGATTCGGAGTCGCCACGCTGATGGCGTCGATGGTGGGATCGTCCAGCACGTGGCGCAGGTCGTAATAGGTTGCGGGCCGCGGCAAGCCCATTTCGTCCATCTCCTTGACCCGCTTGGCGCTGATGTTCTCGTCCACATCGCAGAGGGCCGCCACCTCGACGTTCTCGAGTCCCGCGTAGCCCGTGACGTGACCCCATCCCATCCCGCGCAGACCCACCACGGCGACTCGAACGCGGTCATTGGCATCCTTCACCTTGGCATAGCTCGCCGCGTTGAATCCCAGGGACAATCCGGCACCGACGGTTCCGGCCGCCACCGATTTCATGAAGTTCCGGCGCGAGTCCGTGGTGTCCTGGCCGGATTGGGCATGATTGTTGTCTTGCGTCGTCATAGGTTTATCCTCGCTCTACGGACCCGTAAACACACAATTTATCGGCGCGGTCACCGCGCCGGCTTCATATCGGCCTCCCATTGTCCAAGGAGTCCCTTCAATCGATCGGCATCCTCCGATCTGGATCCGAGCAGGTCGTTCTCTTCGTGGATGTCGGTGGAGAGATTGTACATCCATTCCTCCGTCCGCTCACCTTCGATCAGTCGGATGTACTTGAGGTCGCTGTCGCGCACGGCCGCCCAGGTCCTGTCGCCGCGGCGGCCGCGCCAGAACAGGGTGCGGTCGAAATCTTCGCGGTTCTCCGCCACGTGACCGATGATGTCGTAGCCGTCCAGCCGTTCCGCCGGCACGTCGGCCCCGGCCAATTTGAGGAACGATCGAGTCAGGTCGAAGGTCGCAGAGACCTGTTCGCTCCTGGTCTCCGCTTCGATACGGCCGGGCCAGCGAATGATGAGGGGGACGCGGATGCCTCCTTCCAGCGTCGTCCCCTTGGCGCCTCGCAAGGGAGCCATGTTGGCCGCCCCCTTCAGTCCGCCGTTGTCCGAGACGAAGATGACGATGGTCTTTTCCCGGAGCCCGGCGTCGTCGATGGCGGCAAGCAACCGCCCGACTTCCGAGTCCATGTCCTCCAGCATGGCGACGTAGGTGGCCGGGTCACTCTCCATCCAGTTCTCCTTGGTGACCACCTTGTCCTGGTCCTCGGGCCCCTGAAACGGGAAGTGAGGGGTTTCGTGGGCCACATAGAGAAACATGGGACGGTCTTTGTTCCGTTGGAGGAAGTCGATGGATGCGTCGGTGATCAGGTGGGTCATGTAACCCTCCCGATAGACCGGCATTCTTCCGTCGAAGAGGACGTGCAGGTCGCTCAGTTCCCGGTGGTTGAAGTAGTGCACATTGCCGCCCTGGTAGCCGAAGAACTCGTCCCAGCCATGTTCCAATGGGTTGAAATGCGGTTCGTAACCCAGGTGCCACTTGCCGAAGGTGCCGGAGACATAGCCGGATTCCTTCAATGCTCCCGGCATCACCGTTAGTTCGGCGGGAAGCCCCAACTCCCGTTGCTCGGCCAGCCGGATGGCGTCGTCGTAACGGCCCACGTTGCCGGTGCCGATGGCGCACTCCAGTCCGCCGGCCCGTTGCTGATAACGCCCGGTCAAGAGTGCCGTCCGGGTCGGCGTGCACTCCGGCCCGTTGGCGTAATGCTGGGTGAAATGCGCGCCCTCCTTGGCCAGGCGGTCGATGTTGGGAGTCTTGGCCTCGGGATGGCCGTAGAGGCCCAGGTCTCCGTAACCCAGATCGTCCGCCAGGATCAGGACGATGTTCGGCTTTTCCGAAGTCTCACCAGATGTCTGGACATCAGGGGCGCTCTCGGGAGGACTGCAGGCAGCGAAACCAAGGAGCAGGAAGGAGATCGATGCAAGAAGGCCGAATGTGGAGTGCTGCTTCGCTGGTCGAATCATTGCGTCAGTCTACAGGAATGAGGAATGAGAAAAGAGCGGCAAAGGACGAGGAAATATTGGCGTCGCGGGCACGTTGGTCATTCCTCCTCTTCGAGTGGGTCGGCATCCACCGATTCGAGACGAGGGTCTGTGGTTTCGAAGTTGACGGGCGATCTAAAGGACCGGTCCACGGTGAGCTTGAAGACGTCGAACCGGTTGTACCCGCCCACCACGTCGTGGATCTGCTTGGGAGCCACCGTTTGGGAGAGATCGATTTCGGCGTAGAGGAGGCCTTCCTCGTCCTGGAGAATCTGGCTGACCGGGGTTCCCTCCGGACCCATGACCACCGAGATGCCTCTGGGGCTCCCGTCCAAAACGCTCCCCGCCTCCGGGGTCAGTCGGCCCAGAAGCTCCCGGGCCGCCGTATCCAGGAAGCCGGAGGCCACCACGTTGAAGACCTTGCCTTCGAAGGAATGGGCGCCGGCCCGAATCAGTATCGCCTGCTTGAGATCGTAGTTGCCGCCGGTGGCGGGATTTCGGGTGGGCCACATGGGCGGGTAGGTGGAGAGATGGACCTGTTCGCCCTGGGCCAGCAGGGCAAAACGGGCCAGCGGATTGGTGTTCTCTCCGCAAATCAGCATCCCCACTCGACCCAGCCGGGTCTCGGACACCTGAAGTCCGCTGCCGTCCCCGGGCGCCCAGACCAGTTTCTCGTAGAAGGTCGGAACCAGCTTGCGGTGGTGGCAGAGCAGGTCCCCCCGGTCGCTCAAGAGGAGGTTGGCGTTCCAGAGGCACCCGTCGCTGATCGGCGAGACCTCGTTGAATCCCAGGGAGACGAAAATGCCGTTGCGGCGGGCCGCGTCTGCAACCTTGGCGATTTCAGGCCCGTCCACCCGCAGACTGCCGGCAGCGAGCTGGCAGAAAAGAGCATGGTTTTCAATGGGGGCCTGCAGGGCGCACCAGAGCGGAAAGGCCGGTATGTAAGTCTCCGGAAAGACGATGAGCTGAGCGCCGTTGCGGGCGGCTTCGCCGATCAGGGCGCAGGCCTTTTCCAGCGTGGCTTCTTGGTCGAGGAACACCGGGGCCACGTGAGCGGCAGCCACCTTGTAGGCTGGAGGTTGCATAGGGAATCAGGAAGGAGAGGCTCTCCGCTTCGGAGGGACGTAAATCACTGATCCTCTCCATATTGCCGCAACATTTCCGCGATTCTTTCCGGGGCCAGCTCACCCCGGTGGATCAGCACCCGGTATCGCAGCCGGACCGGTGTCTCCTTGGAAATCGGGACCGGAATTCGTCCGGGATAGACCTGGTTCTGCATGCTTCTGCCCCGGCGCAAGACCCAGCGCCGGGGCGTACCCGGCGTGTCCGGATGGCAGAGGATGGTCAATCCGGAGAGACCCGTGTTGGAATCGAACGTGCCGGTCAGATCCATCCACCGGCCGGCGGTCAGCGGAGTTTCTATGGGCTCGACCTGCCCGAATTCGCCGGTGAAACGGGTGTCTTCCGGCAAGCCGAGCCGGATCGTGAAGCCCCCATAGGCCTTCTTTCCCGCGGACCCGCCCAGCCGGACACCATCGACCATGGCTTGCAGCCGGATGTCGAAGTCGATGGGACGGATGTCGTCCCGGACGGCGCCGACTCGAACCCTCACCTTTTCCCGAACGATCGGTTTGGGATCGCCATTGGATTCGCGCAGGAAATGGGATCTCCACCAGACATGGGTGGCGAGAGTCAGTCGATTCTTGTCATCGGACAGGACCTCCACGTCGCGCACGTCGAATTCCATGTTCTCGGCCCGCCACGGGTTTCCCGCAGGCTTTCCGTCCACGGTGAGTTGGTGCCACCCGAGGAAGACGCCCCGGTGGTGAAGATGGTCCTCAGGAAAATCTTCCGTCAGCATCTGGCCATCCAGATCGTACAGCGGATGAATGTAGTTGGCCCGGGGCATCTTGCCCTGATGAGATTTGGTGCGCCGCTGGTAGAAGAGGACCGGTTGGCCGCCGTCCGTGATCAAGACGCCTTCTTCGGTTTCCTTGGCGTCGAGTGCGTCGAGCCTGGCTCCCAGAGCGGTGCCGCCGAGGGACAGCAGGAGCGCGAATAGTGAGAAAATGCCGAGCCGATTCGAGACGCTTGCGATCGCTTCTGAACTCCGTGGGGGTTGGCGTCGGCGTTGAGTATACAACGGCCAGAAGGCAGGGAGGAGTGTAGGACCAACAAAATCATGTTTGAGCGATTCTCGGAGCTTTTGCTATCCTGACGGCGGTTTTGAAGTCCTCCCCGGCCTTGCTTCTGCTGATTCCAGCCTTCATTCTCGGCGCCGCCTTCTGGCATTCCGGTCAGGACCCGGAACCTCTTCTCGTTGCCGGGAAAGATGCGGGCTACGTCAATGCCGAATCATGCCGGCCTTGCCACTCGGACATCTACGAAACCTACCAACATACGGGGATGGGCCGCTCCTTCTATCGCATGCGGCCCGAAAAAGCGGTCGAAGATTGGACCGGGAACAACGTCTACTACCACGCGGCCTCGAAGCGCTACTACACCATGTTCGAGCGGGACGGCCGTTACTTCCAGCGCCGCCACCAGATCGGGTACGGCGGCAAGGAAGTCAACGTGGTGGAGAAGGAGATCCACTTCGTGGTGGGCTCGGGCAACCGGACGCGGACCTATCTCCACCACGCGCCCGACGGCAAGCTTTTCGAGCTTCCGGTGAGCTGGTACAGCGAAAAGGGGTCTTTCTGGGCCATGAGTCCCGGCTACGACTCCCGTTCCCACCATGGATTCCAGCGGAGAATCCATCACGGCTGCATGTTCTGTCACAACGCGTATCCGGAGATCGAGCCGGGAAGCGACTCCTTCGGACGGCCCTCCTATTTCAGGGGGAACATCCCGGAAGGCATCGACTGTCAGCGCTGCCACGGGCCCGGGCAGGACCACGTCGCCGTGGCAAAGAAGGAGGACGGCTCGTTGGAAGCGGTTCGAGCCAGCATTCAAAACCCGGGAAGGATGAGTCCGGAGCGGCAGATGGAAGTCTGCATGCAGTGCCATTTGGAGACCACCAGCGCCCGGCTGCCGCCGTTCATTCACCGCTACGGGCGGGGTGTGTTCTCCTTTCGGCCGGGCGAGGAACTGGCGAACTACGTCCTCCATTTCGATCATGCCCCGGGCGCCGGACATGACGACAAGTTCGTCATCGTCAATGCGGCGTACCGGCTGCGACAGTCGCTCTGTTTCCAGAAGAGCGGCGGAGCGATGACCTGCGTCACGTGCCATGATCCTCATGACATCCCCCGGGGAGAGGCCGCCGCGCGCCATTACGCGGAAGTCTGCCGGAGCTGCCACGCGTCGGCGCTCGACGAGCAGATCGCGTCAAGGGAACACACTTCGTCGTCGGAATGCCTGACCTGTCACATGCCGAAGCGCCGGACCGACGACGTCGTTCATGCGGTGATGACCGATCACTACATCCAGCGTTTCAAGCCGGAGCGGGATCTTCTGGCCCCATTGAAGGAGGAACCCTTTTACCGGAGGCCGTATCGAGGAGAGGTGAAGCTCTACTATCCGAGCCGGGTCGCAACGCGTGATAAGGAACTCTATCTGGCCGTGGCGCAAGTGGAGGACAAGTCGAATCTGGAAGCGGGAATCGCGAATCTGGAGAGAGCGATCCAGACCCACCAGCCGTCGGAGCCCGAGTTTTACCATCATCTGGGCGAGGCCTATTTCGAGACGGGGCAGTTCGCCAAGGCGATTCCCATGTATGAGGAGGCCCTGCGCCGGCAGCCCGATTTTTGGACCGCCCTTCACCGCCAGGGACTGGCCCTGGCCAGATCCGGCCAGCTTTCCCGGGCCGTGACCGTCCTGGAGCGGGCGTCACGGAACGATCCGGAGCCGGGAGCGATTCTCAACGATCTGGCTCTCCTCCACCGGGAAGCGGGGCGGGTCGACGAAGCGGTGAAGACCTTGAGGGAAGCCATCAAGCCGGACCCGGAGCGCTCGGAGGCGCACAGCAACCTGGGAGCGCTTCTGCTTGAAAAGGGACTGTTCGGCGAGGCGGAAACGGTGTTGCGCGAGGCTGTCCGACTGGAGCCGGATTTGCCGGCCGCCCATCACAATCTCGCCACCGTCCTGGTGGCTCGGGGAGACTGGGGCGAGGCGGAATTTCATCTTGAGAGGGCTATCGAAAACAATCCGTCGGACGTGCAGATCTACCTGGACTATGCGGCCATCCTGGCCCAGAGGGGGCTCTACGAGCGGGCTCGGAGCTATCTGGACGACGCTCTCAAGCTGGACCCCAGCCGGCCGGACGCTCACAGTTTGATGGCAGAGATTCTGGCGTCAGATGGCAAGATCGAAGAGGCCGTCACCTATTTCGAGAAGGCCCTGGAACTGAACCCTGCCCATCATCGGACGCACTACAGCTACGGTGCCGTCCTCGCCCTCTCGGGGAATCTGCAACAGGCGATGACCCATTTGCGGAAGGCGTCCGAGAGCCCGGACCCCGCCATCCGCCAGTCCGCCTTGGATCTGTTGAGAGAATTGAATCGAGCCCCGTAGAGGCGAAAGGAAGGGGGGCATTCCTGTCCCCCTCTGTTCTTCAGTGTTCCTTGGGAATCGGCGGTTGGAAACCGCCGCTCCTCCTAGCCGAGCAGTTCGGGGATGGGCTTCCCGGTCTTGTCCTCGAAGGAGTTGGCAATCTTTACGGGACGTCCGACCGGAGTCATGTACTCCTTGGTCCAGTCGATTCCCATCGCCTTGTAGACGGTGGCGTAGATGTCTCCGATGGAAACCTCGCGCTCCGCCACGTGGGCGCCCCTCTCATCGCTGGCTCCGAGCACCATGCCGCCTTTGACTCCGCCGCCGGACATGAGCAGGGTCCAGGCATGGGGCCAGTGGTCCCGTCCGCCGCTGGCGTTGTGGGTCGGTGTCCGTCCGAACTCGCCCATGACGATGACCATGGTCGTATCCAGCATCCCTCGCTCGTCCAGGTCGACCAGCAGGGCGGAGAGGGCCTGATCGAGGGGCGGAACCAACGCGTCCTTGTGCTGCTTGTCGTTGTTGCCGTGCGTGTCCCACTCGTTGAACTTGTAGCCGGCCGCCGTCACGAAACGGGATCCCCTTTCCGCCAGGCGCCGAGCCAGGAGCACGCTCTGTCCGAAGCCGTTTCGGCCGTAAGCGTTTCGGACTTTTTCCGGCTCCCGCGTCAGTTCGAACGCTTCCCGGACCTCGGGCTTCAGAATCATCTGCAATGCCTGCTCACGAAAACCGTCCATGGCGGTGAATTCGGCCTTTTCCACCTTCTTCCGGTAGATGGAGTCGACCATCTCCAGCATCGAAAGCCGGGACTCCAACCGCTCCACCGGCAATCCCTTGGGGAGCGTCAGATCCGCGACCGCGAAATCGGGGTCGCAGACCGTGGTGATGTCCTTGAAGCTGCACCCCGTGGGGTCGCCCAGGATCAAGGGGTCGTATTTCGCCCCCAGGTGGGCGCTCTTCCAGAGCACTTCGTATTGCCGGTCCACGTCGAACTGGGGGGCCAGGACGTACGGGGGCATGGTGTTTATGGGACCCAACTCCTTGGTGATGATGGAACCGACGCTGGGGAACGCCATGGCCGCACTGGGACGATGTCCGGTGAGCACGTTGTGGGCGCCCTCGAGGTGGTTGGATTCCTCCGTACGGACGGACCGAACGACTGCGATCTTGTCCATCTGCTGGGCGACGAGAGGACAGAGCTCCGTCACCTGAATCCCAGGAACGTTGGTGGAAATCGGCTTGAACGAGCTGTTCGGCTTGGGATCGTACGTGTCGATGTGGCTCGCTCCACCCTCCAGCCAGAGCACGATGATCGATTTCGCCGTGGCCTCCTTCTCGACATCCACTCCCGCACTTGCCATCAGGCTCTTGAACTGAAGGTATTGCGTGAGGTTGGCTCCCAGCAGGCTGAGAGACCCCAATCGCAAGAAGTCCCTTCGACTGGCGAGCCGGTAATCCAGGCAACCTGCTTTTCTCAACATCGTTGGCTTCTCCTTGGGCGGCTTCAAAAAAGCCTAAAGGCGCTCAATGGTTATACGCAAACTCCCGGGAACTGATCAAAGCCCAGGTCAGATCCTCCAGAGTCGTCTTCCGGGAGGGGCTCTCCTCAAGCAACCGCAACAGGCGATCGAGTTCGTCCCGGCTCGGGAATCTGGTAAACGCTAACAGATAAAGTTCTTCCACGATCTCTTCATTGGAGTGGCCGCTCCGGATCATCCGGTCCAGCCTTCCGCCCTCGCGTCCCAGTTTCTCGTTGTAGGTCCGGCCCGCAAAAGAGTGCAGGGCCTGCAACAGCGTGGGTCCGGGCTTGTTCGGCTTGCCGGCCCGGTCGTAGCGGCCATGGACCTCCATGAAACTGCTATGGTCGATGGACCAGTTTTTCAGGTTCATGGCCCGGGTTCCCACCGGCTCATGGCCTCTCGTCGTATCCAGGTACTTCTCGTCGGTCACGCCCGTCACGAAGGAAATGGCGTCCAGGAACAGCTCGGCGTCCAACGGCCGGGGCTGGAAGTGGGAGTAATTCGTGGTGTCGTGCCGGTTCGTCTCGTTGGGGACCGACGTCAACTGATAGGCCCGGGAGCGAACGATGGTCCGGATCAGCTTCTTGATATCGTGCCCCTGGCTCCTGAATTCATCGGCCATGGCGGCGAGCAGGTCCGGATGCGAGGGGGGATTGGTGGACCGGAAGTCATCCACCGGATCGACGATCCCTCGCCCGAAGAAATAACTCCAGATCCGGTTCACCGTCGCTTCCGCGAAGTGGGGATGTTCGGTGATCCATTCCGCCAGGGCCATCCGCGGGTCGAACTGCCTGTCCGCGGGTAGAGGAGCGCCGTCGGGCAGGGTCGCTTTCACTTCTTTCTTGGTGCGCGGATGAATGACCTTGGCGACTTCCTCAGGCTGGCCCCATGCATAGTCCCGGCCGGCGGGGTTGTCGAAGATCACCATGTCGGTCTCGTCAGACCATCCGACTTGAACCAGGCTGCCGAAGAAAGCCGTCAGCCCCCAGAACTGATCCTGGCTCCAACTGTCGAAGGGGTGGTTGTGACACTGGGCGCAATCCAGCCGGCGGCCCATGAAGAGCCGGATCTGCTCCCCCATCACCTGTTGGGGACCGGTGGGATCGTTCTCGGTAGCGAACCGGGTGAAATGCCGGGAGGGCCCGTCCCATCCCTGGGCGGAGATCCGTTCCCGAGCCATCTGGTCGTACGGTTTTCCGTCGATGACGCTGTCCCGGATCCATTCCCAATACGCCGCGTTGAACTCGGTCGTGCCGCCGTTCACCAGGCGTCCCACTCGAAACAGTTGAGAGAATCGATACGTCCAGTAGTCGACGTATTCTGGGGAGTCGAGCAGCGTCTCGATCAGTTTTTCCCGCTTTTTCGGGTCCTCGGAAGCCAGGAACTCGCGGACGCGGTTGGGCGGCGGCATCGTGCCCGCCAGATCGAGGCACACTCGTCTCAGAAACTCGGCATCGCTCGAAAGACCGGAAGGAACGATGTTGAAGCGCCGGAGCTTGGAGAAGACGTATTCGTCGATGTAGTTCTCTTCGGGAACGGCCGGGTAGTCTGGAATCAGGTCCGTGATCACGCCGGCGAGCGCACTGACCGCGTGGCCGGCCGCGCGGATCATGATCGCCGTCTCTCCCTTGCCGACCGCCTTCACCGTCCCGTCGTTGCCCACGCTCACGACCGCGGGATTGATGGAGGAGTAGAGCACCTGGTCGCTGATATCCTGGCTCCGCCCGTCCGAAAGGTGAGCCATTACCACCAGTTGCTGGGTCCCGCCCGGCTCCAGCACGAACTTGTGGGGAAACACCTCCACGCCGTCGATTCCGGCGGATTCCTTGTCGGCCGCATCGCCGAAAGGAGCCCCCGCTTGAATCCAACCCAGAATGGTCCGGTAGTCGGGAGAGTCCAGAGCGAATCTGGGTCCGCCTCCATGTGCCATGGCCATGGTCGGCTTCATCAGCAGCAGGCTCTTCTCCGGTTCTTTCAGGTCGATCCGGGGGACCTTCGGTTCGTCCGATTTGTCGGTGAGGACATGGAAGGTGCCGCCCTCCATGATCCACTTGTAATCATCCTCGGGGTAGAGGGAGTTCTGCGAGAGCTTGAATCCGCCCTGCCCCTTGACGCCGCCATGGCAGTCGCTGCTGTTGCACCCGTGCTTAGTGAGAATCGAGCCCACGTCCCGGGTGAAGCTGTAGGTCTTTTCCCGGACCAGGTCCTGAACCTGGATGGCCGCTTCCGCCGTGTGGCCTTCGACCTCCACCCGGACTCTCGTCTCGCCCTCGGAGACGCCGACGATTCGGGAAGTCCCGTCGATTTTGGCGACCTCGTCGTTGTCCACATGGAAACTGCTGCGCGAGGTCACGTCACGCTGCAGCCCGTCGGAGAAGGTGCCGAGCACCACGAACCGCTGTGAAGGATCCGCTCCTCTCAGATCCACCTTCTCGGGAAACATTTCGACGGAGACCAGGGTCAGGGCGTGGCTGCTGGCCGGCGCCAACGGCTCTCCCTGGGGAGACGCAACGGACAGACTCAGGACGATGGCCAGCACCAACGGCAGGATCGTTGTGGATACGCCGAGGCCGCTCGCGAATTTCGGTTCTTGCAGACTCACGGTGCCTGTTCCTTGCAGCTCTTACCGATTGGAGGCGAGCTGCCGCTCTTTCTCACTCCCATCCACCAGCAGCGGGAGCGTGCCGATGGCGAATGCCTCTCCTATTTTTCCCCCGTTGATGGGCCGGGCCGTCAGATCGATGAGCCAGGGGGTACGGCTCGGCGAGGCGCTGGAGTCGGCCATCAACGCGATCATGGCCCTTTGCGTGGCCGGCTTGTAGCGTTTCTGGTCCCTCAATGGAGGCAGGTCCTCCGTTGACCGGCTCTCCTTCGGACGCGCCATGACCGGAAACGCCTTCACGCCGGGCGGAAGGTTTTTGACGCTGAGCAGGACGTCGCCTTGGAATCCCTCCTCCAGGTCCACGGACAACGTCAACGTGCTGGCCTGGCCGGGCGTGATCCGAAGGTGATCTTCCTCAGGCCGGATCGATCCGACGTGCGGAACCTGGTCCCGGACCAGCACTCTGTACCTGAAATCGGAACCTCCGTTCCGGGATGTGATGTCGCGAACCTGGAGGGTGTACTCGCCCCCCTTCTCAAAGGTGTAGACCGTCTTCGCCTCCAGGTGCTTGACGACGAAGTTCCCGCTTCTGCCCCACACTTTGTTGAGGTTTTCCACGACTTCCTCGCCGTCGGCGTTTGTGACCTTCATCCAGGGGACGAAAAATGACGGTTTCCTCAGCGGGGTCTCGATCTCGAATGCGACAAGGGTTCCGTCGGCCACCTTGAACTTGAAGGTGTCGATGTCACCCGGCCCGCCGATGGTCCCTTCCAGAGCTGCGGGGATGGCTCCCACGTCGAGAGCTTGTGCCGGCTGGTCATTCGGCTCCTGTTCGGCGAAAGACTCGAACGAGATGCCTCCGCCGGACGCCTCGTTGGTTTCTTCCGGGACGCCCCTGGCATGGAGTCTCTCGATCCAATCCGCTTCGATCTTCCGGCCGAAGTCCCGTTCGGACACCGTGGGCACGAGGGCCTGGGCAGCTTCTCCCGCCCAGGTCCATTGCAGGGGTCCGTCATGGGCGGGCCGATCCGCGGTGAAGGAACAGGGTGCCTCCCCGGCAGCCCCGCCGGGGAAGACCTTCAACTGGTAGCCGGGATTCTCAAACATCCCGACCTTGCCCGAAACCTCCGCCACGGCCAGAAAGAATTCGCCGTCCCTGGGGAATTTGTAGGCCAAGGTCGGCCGATGCTGCATGGGGTCGTTGATGACCAGTCGATGATCGCGGCCGGGATCGAACCAGCTGCCTCCCCGCTCATGGATGCTCAGCTTCGGCCGCATCGTCCACAGGCCGAGCGGAGCGGTGCTCGAGAAGAAGTCCACCTGGAAGCAGAGAACCTGGTCGCGGGTGGCCTGCAACGCGTAAAAATCCACCTCGCCCAGCTCCGGCAGGCTGCCCTGAATCACGATCGGGAAGCCATCGATGGGCTGGGCAGTGTCCAACTCGTTGTGTTTGGTGCCGACTTCAAGCACGTTGGGCTCGGAAGTGACCCGGAACCTCAGCGGGTTGGAGATCCCGCCGGGGGTCACGGCGCGGAAGTAGTGGGCTCCCAATTCGGCGTCGGGGGAGATACGAACTTTCAGAAGCGCCCGGTATTTCCCCTGATACGGCTTGGATTCGGCGCCCTGCTCCTGGCCGGCGCCGGCCTTTTCGACTTCCTCGGTCCGTTCCAGCTTCAGGACCTCCGCCTCCACTTGATCGTAACGGAACCAGGCCACCTGGAGCGGGTCCAGATGCTTGCCCACGAGCTCGACTTCCAGCGTGTCCCCCGCCTGTCCTCCCAAGGGATACAGGGAGACCAGCTTGGGCCTGGCAGGCGGATCTGCGGCTTCGAGTTGAACCGAAAGGAAAGCCAGAATCAGAAGGGCCGGAATGGATCGCATGTAGAGATCTCCGTTAGGCGTACTGCTGATCAAAATTCTACATCAGGAGCCGTGGGGAAAACAAGCAGAGGTGTCCGTCACCGACAGCCGCCCCGCTTCCCCCCAATGAGATCTCCCGTAGGGAGATCCAAATGCTGATACAAAAAGGGTGATTAATCAGGGGGATAAAAGGGTGGAAAAGGCCAGTAATTTCCAGTATATAAATACATTTATGTTGCTATTCCTGGCCATTTAAGGGGGAAACAGAAAAGATAGATGTTGTGCGTCCGACGAGCTTTTCCGGACGTTCATGCTCGCGGCGGGGACTGAAGTCCGGCAGCCTTCGGCTCCAGGCGGTAGAGTCGCTGGACGTTCCGTCCGAGGATGAGGCTCAGGTCCTCCTGGGACATGTAGGGGCAGTTGTTTTGCAGGTAGTGGAACCTCCGGGAGTACTCGGCTGGACTGCTCAGTCCCTTCTTGACGAATTCCGAACCCCAGGCCAATTTCCCTGGACCGAAGTTGTCGTAGAGGCTCTTGAGGACTTCGTCGTTGGGTCCATAGTTCAGGTGTCCCGCCAGAATGCCAAGGATCACGTTGTGTTCCTTGACCAGCCGGATGGCCTTTTCCGGGAGCTTGACCGAGTTGTCCGGTTGAAGGCAGGGCTGCGGTGGGATGCCATGGACGATCACGACCGGAAGGTCGGGAAATTTCTCCAGCAGCCGCAGGAGAATGGGCCACAGGCTCTCGAAATTCGATCCGTAGCCGATGGAGGGACTGCCGGTGTAAGTCACGAAGGAGACGGTAATCTTCAGTGAGTCCACCGCCTTCCACAAGGGATCGTATTTGGATGTGGCCAGGCTGTCGTGGCCATCGGAGCCGGGTGGAGGATCGTAGTACAACCCCCGGAAACCCCAATCTCCGACGTAGCGATGAAGCTTGTCGATTTGTTCACTCTTGTACGCTTTCTGCTCGTCGAGCTTGCACACGGAAATGAATCGGTTGGGGAACTCCCGCAGGACCCGGGCCTGGTACTTGTTGGCCCACACTCTGAGCGTGTGGAGCACCGCCATGTCCACTCCGTGGGTATCCATCACTTCAATCAGTTGGCGGGGAGACAGCCCGAGTTTGGATTCGGTGACCTGGAAGATGGTGCGGTCCAATTGTGGATTGTAGCCCTCCACGAGATCCTCGGGCTTCAGGGCCCCGACGTGTCCATGGTTGTCGATGACCAGTGCAGGCTTTCCACCCGGCTTTTCGGGAGGCGCCGGTGTCGTGAATGAGCTCCGGTGCATCGCCGGCGCGACGAAAGCGGTGCCGAGAAACCTGCGGCGGCTCCATCCCTGTTGAAGTGTCATGTTCCAGCCTCCTTGAATGGTCGGACTCCCTTCCCGTTCGTAACCTGTACTCCTCTCTCCTTCCCGGTTCAAGGGGGTTCTGGTAAAATCGCGCCAAATCCATATTGTTGAGCAACTTATGCTGATTTATCGACGGTGGTATTCAGGACTGGTTCTGTTCTCCCTGGCGCTCGTGGCAGTGCCCGGCCTGGGTCAGAATCAATCGGCCGAAGCACCGGATTTCAAGCGTGACATCGAGCCCATCTTCAGCCAGCGATGCCACCATTGCCACGGTCCCGGGCAGGCGTCCGGCGGTCTGCGCCTCGATCTCCGGGAATCGGCCCTCAAGGGTGGCGCCTCGGGTCCCGCCATCGTCCCGGGCGACAGCTCGGCGAGCCGATTGATCCAGATGGTTTCGGGGAAGGGCGGCATGATCATGCCGCTTCAAGGCGATCCGCTGAGCGCCGTCCTCATCGACCGCCTCCGCGCCTGGATCGACGAAGGCGCCTCTTGGCCGGCGGAGACTGACGTCGCCGGCGCCGACCTGCAGGCGGGCGCGAACGGCCATTGGTCGTTTCAGGAGATCAGTGCCCCCGCAGTCCCGGCGACGCGCAACCCGGACCGGGTTCGGAATCCCATCGACTCGTTCGTGCTGGAAGCCCTGGAAACACGGGGACTCCAGCCCTCGTCCCGGGCCTCCCGGGAAACCCTGGTTCGAAGACTGCACCTGGACCTGCTGGGACTCCCGCCCACCCCCGCCGAGGTGGAGGCGTTCGTAAACGACCCGCTCCCCAATGCCTATGAACGTCTGGTCCGCCAGCTCCTTGCCTCGCCCCATTACGGGGAACGCTGGGCCCGGCATTGGCTGGATCTGGCCCGCTATGCCGACAGCGACGGATTCGAGAAGGACGGCGTCCGCCCCCACGCGTGGCGCTACCGGGAGTGGGTGATCGAGGCCATCAACCGGGACCTTCCGTATGACCGGTTCGTCATCGAGCAGATGGCGGGAGACCTGCTGCCGGATGCCGGAATCGAACAGCGCGTGGCGACCGGGTTTCACCGAAACACGCTCACCAATCGCGAGGGGGGAGTCGACAAGGAGCAGTTTCGCATCGAGCAGATCGTGGACCGGACCAATACCACGGCCTCGGTCTTTCTGGGCCTGACCATGGCCTGCGCCCAGTGCCACGACCACAAGTACGACCCCCTTTCTCAGCAGGAGTATTACGAACTCTTCGCCTTTCTCAACGAAGCGGAGGAAAAGAACCTCCCGGCGACCCTGGAACCGGAGATGGCGGCCTATTGGCGAGCCAAGCGGGAATGGGACCTGAGGCAGGAGATGCTCATGGGGAAGATGGAGGCCGAGCGAACGCCTCTGGAGGAGGAGTTGGCCCCGACGCTGGACGATTGGGAGGCGCGTAATCCGTATCCTCTGCTGGGCCAGTGGCAGGTGCTCGATCCCGTCAGCTTCACCACCACCGACTCCAAGGAGGCCGAGCTGGTCAAGCAGGAGGACGGCAGCCTGTTGGCCCGGGGCGCCAATCCCGCCCACAACAACTACAAGGTCGAGGTGAGGAGCTCACTGGCCGGAATCACCGGGTTCCGGATCGAGGCGCTCAAGGACCCGACGCTTCCGAATTCGGGTCCGGGCCGGGCCGCCCAGGGAGAATTCGCGCTTTCGGAAGTGGGCATTGAAGCTTCAACGGGTGAAGAGGGCAAGGAACCCCAGGAGCTGGAGATCGATTCGGCGGTGGCATTGCAGGAGCTGGACGGGTTCGAGGTTGCTCGAGCCGTCGACGGGGAAGAGGTGACCGGTTGGTCGCCGGGCGGGCTCGACGGACCCAACCACAACCGTCAGATTGTCGTGATCCTCAAGGAGGACGCCGGTTCTTCATCCGGAATCACCTTCCATTTCAAGCTGGAGCAGCGCCTCGGCGACCACCGGACCATGGGCCGGTTCCGGCTTTCGGCGACGACGGCCCCGAGGGAGTTGCTGCAGTCCCTGGTCCCCATCGACGTGGAGCGGGTGCTGGCCCTGGAGCCGCGGGACCGGTCCGACGAGCAGACCGCCTTGCTGCTGGACTACGCCGTCGACCAGCAGCCGCGGATGCGGGAATGGCACGCCGCACTGGAAGGGCATCACAAGGCGATGCCTCAGGTCCCCGAGACGCTGGCCCAGACCATCGCCCAGAACCCGGAACCGCCCAAGACCCATATCCACGTCCGGGGCGATTTCCTGCGCAAGGGCCGGCAGGTGATGCCGGGAACTCCAGGCGTGCTGCCTCCCATGCGTTGGCGGGGAGAACGGCCGGATCGCCTCGACCTGGCCCGGTGGATCGTGGGCCCGTCCAATCCGCTCACGGGGCGCGTGGAGGTCAATCGAATCTGGGAAAAGCTCTTCGGACGGGGACTGGTGGCGACCAGCGACGATTTCGGGACCCGTGGAGAGAAGCCTTCCCACCCGGAACTTTTGGACTGGCTCACCCGCGAGTTCGTGAATCTGGGTTGGAGCCGCAAGGACCTGATCGAAACGATCGTTCTGTCATCGACCTATCAGCAGTCCTCTCAAGTAGATCCGGAACTCCTCAAGACCGATCCCAACAACGTGTGGTTGTCCCGGCAGAGCCGATTCCGCGTGGAGTCGGAAGTCACCCGGGATCTCTTCCTGGCCGTGGGAGGCCTGTTGGAACGCCGGGTGGGCGGCCGGAGCATTCGTCCGCCTCTGCCCGAAGACGTGGCGAAGGTGGGGTACAGTTCCGGCGTCAAATGGCCCGAGAGTCAGGGGACAGACAAGTACCGCCGCGGGCTCTACATCCATTTTCAGCGCACGGTTCCGTATCCCATGCTCATGACCTTCGACAGCCCGGACTCCAACACCGCCTGTATTCGCCGAACCCGGTCCAACACGCCGCTGCAGGCGCTGACGCTGCTCAACGATCACGTCTTCGTCGACTGCGCCCGGTCGTTCGCCAGGAAGATCACCGAGGTGAAGTCCACGGACGAGGACCGGCTCCGCTACGCGTTTCGGAGAGCGTTGGCGAGAGAGCCGGACCCGGTCGAGATGAGCGTTCTGACGAAGCTTTTGGACGACCAGGAACAGGTCTTCGCAGCGGGGGAAGGGTCGGCCGCCAAGGTCGCGGGGCCGGGATTCCCCGGCGAGCTGTCCCAGGAGCAGGCCGCCGCCTGGACGACGGTGGCGCGCACCATCCTCAACCTGGACGAGTTTGTCACTCGGGAGTAGGACATGAGTTCTTTGAGGGAAAAAATTCTGGAATCGCGTCGAGACTTCCTGACCAGCAGCGCCAGCGGTCTGGGCGGTATCGCGCTGACGACGATGCTGGCGGAGAAGGGACTCCTGGGGCAGGCGAATGCCGCCGGAACCCTGGGACAGCAGATGACGTCGACCCATTTCCCGGCCAAGGCCAAGAGCTGCATATTCCTATTCATGGCGGGCGCTCCCAGCCAGATCGACCTCTTCGATCCCAAGCCGAAACTGACGGAGCTGAACGGCCAACCCATGCCCGAGTCCATGCTGGAGAAGGTCCGGTTCGCCTTCATCAAAAAGGAGTCGGCGGTGCTGATGGGCAGCAATGCCAAGTTTCCCAAACATGGCGAATCGGGCATCAGGATCTCCGAATACCTGCCCCATATCGGCGGCTGCGCCGACGACATCGCCTTGATCCGGTCCATGCACACCGAGGCCTTCAACCATCATCCGGGACAGTTGATGATGAATTCGGGAGTGCCCACCTTCGGCCGTCCGTCGATGGGCTCCTGGATCAACTACGGGCTGGGCAGCGAGTCGGAGGACCTGCCGGGCTACGTCGTGCTCACGGCCGGCAGGGGGACCAGCGGCGGCGCCTCCAACTGGTCCAGCGGCTTCCTGCCTTCGAGCTACGAGGGGGTGCTCTTCCGAAACCAGGGAGACCCGGTGCTGCACCTGTCCAATCCTGAGGGCCTGCCGCACGAATGCCAGCGCCGGAGCCTGGAGGCGCTGAAACAGCTCAACCGGCAGCACTACAAGCAGGCCCGCGACCCCGAGATCCTGTCTCGAATCGCCTCCTATGAGCTGGCGTACCGGATGCAGTCAGCGACGCCGGAACTCATCGACCTCTCCCAGGAAAGCGAGAAGACCTTGGAGATGTACGGGGTCAACCGGAAGGATCCCGACGGCAGTCGGGGACGCGGCTTCACCAATGGGGTGTTCGGCAGCTACGCACGCAACTGCCTGTTGGCCCGCCGCCTGGTGGAACGGGGCGTACGATTCGTCAACATCTATCACGCCTCATGGGATCATCACAGCAGTCTGGACAAACAATTGCCCACCAACTGCGGGATCGTCGACCAGCCGGTGGCCGCGCTCATTCAGGACTTGAAGCAGCGCGGCATGCTGGACGAGACGCTGGTCGTCTGGGCCGCGGAATTCGGCCGGACCCCGTTGGCGGAGAACAACGGAGGAGAAGAGGAAATCAACACCGGCCGGGATCACCACCCCTTCGCCTTCAGCGTCTTCATGGCCGGCGGTGGCATCCAGGGAGGACAGGTCATCGGCAGGACGGACGACATCGGCTGGGGAGTCGAGGAGGAGCCCGTCTCCATCAATGACTTCCACGCCACGATCCTCCATCTCTTCGGCATCGACCACCTCCGGTTGACCCACCGCTTTCAGGGACGAGACTTCCGGCTGACCGACGTGGGCGGCGAGGTGGTGACCAAGCTTTTGGCTTGAACCTTGGAGGGACGATTTCCAATCGCCGAGAAGGAGCGGCGGTTTCCAACCGCCGATTCTTGGAATAATGATTGGAGCGAGGAGGAACGGGCAGCTAGGAAACCGCCGCTCCGTGGCCGGAAGTCCTGAAATCCGGTAGATTTGGACATCATGATAAAGAATCCACGATTGCTTTCCTCCGTTCTGTTGTTGGCCATGACGGTGGCCACGACTCCAGCCCGCCCGCTCTCGCCTCAGGACAAGAAACAATCCGAGGGTGACCCGCCGGTGGAGTTCGTAGAAGACCAGGTGCTGGACGAAGCCCGCACCGTGGGCAAGCCCCGGTCCCGAGAGGAATTCCGAGCGTGGGAGGAGATCAGAGAGACCAGCGACGTTCGCAAGCAGTCCCGGTTGGCAGAGAGATTCCTGAAGAAATTTCCCGACAGTGGATTGACCGCGTGGGCCCACCTTGCGATTGCCAACGCGGCTTTTTCGCGCAACGATGTCGATCGTTTCATTCGGCACGGAGAGGAGGCTCTGCTGGAGCTTCCCGACACGGTCGAGCTGCTGGCGCCATTGGCCAATATCTACTCCGAGAGCAAAAGGATCGACCGGGCAAGCGATTACGCCACCCGGGCCCTCGGCTTGTTGGATCAGTTGGAGAAACCGATGGGCCAGAACACGGCCGATTGGATCGCCATGAAGCAGGGTTGGGCGGCGGACGCACATTATGCAATGGGGCGTTCGATCCTCGAAGTGTGGACCAAGTCTCCCAAAAAGCCGGTTTCGGACCTTGAGGAGGCGGTGGAGCACCTGAAACAGACTCTGAAGATGAATCCCGGACACGGCTATGCCGCGTTCCGTCTCGGATTCGCCGCGTCCCGAACCCACGACTACGATACCGCCCTGTTGGCCTATGCCCGCGCGGCGGTGGTGGAAGGGCCGGCCGCCAACTCGGCCAAGGGGCATGTGCAGAGGCTCCACGACGGCCTGAAAAACGTTCCCAACTCGCGATGGGCTTCGACCAACGCCAACGAGATCATCCGGGACGAGAGAAAGCGGCTCGAGGCGGAGATGGACGCCAAGGAGCAGGAGTACTCCCGCCTGGCCGCGGTGTACGACGCAGCCGCGCCGAAGGAAACCGCCGCGCCGTCCCTGGTGGAGTGACGCTCCGCAATCAGTTTTCTTCCCTGTGCTGAGGACCGATCGACATGAAGCTGACGGATGACGTCTATCTGGTGGGCGGCGGCGACACCGGTTTCAACATCTCCAATCGAATGGACTGCCACGTGTTCGTGATCCGGGGGGACGGCGAACTGGCCCTGGTGGATGCCGGATTTGACGGGCCCGGGAAGATCCTCCGCAACATCGAGAACGACGGCCTGGATCCGGGGGAGATCCGCCGGATCTTCGTCACCCACTACCACGCCGACCATGTGGGGGCGCTGGCTCAACTGAAGCGCGAACTGGGCGCCTCCGTCATCGCCGGAAAAGAAGCCGCGCCGACGATCCGCGAGGGGGATGCGGAACAGACCGGTCTGGCCTGGGCACAGGACTTCGGCTTCTATCCGGCGGACTTCCACTGGGAGGCCTGTGACGTCGAGGGGGAAATGGCGGACGGGGACCGGTTCGAAGTGGGAGGTCTGGAACTCACGTCCATCGCCACTCCGGGTCACTGCAGCGGCCACTATTCCCTCCTGCTGAAGGGACGGGACCGGACCTATCTCATGGCAGGTGACCAGGTGTTCTGGGGCGGTGCGGTGGTTCTCCAGAACGTCCGTGACTCGAGCATTCAGGACTGCGCGGCCTCAATGCAAAAGCTGCTGAACTACGACTTCGACGCTCTGCTCCCGTCGCATCTGGCATTCTCCCTGGAGCGCGGAAAGCGCCACGTCGAAGCGGGAGCCAAGGCGTTCCAACAGACCGGTCTTCCCAGGAACCTCTTCGGGTGATTCGGATAACCGCCAGGAGGGGGGACATTCGTGTCCCCCATTGGGAGGGGCGACTTTCCTGTCGCCCATTCTTTCTTTCGCCCGCACTCCCGAGAATCTGCGGCAAGAAAGCCGCCGCTCCCACCAGTTTTCCGACAGGATTGTTGAGGCGTCCGGCCTGGGCCCTTTCCATTCTGATGCTGGCCCTATCGGTCCTCACCGTACACGCAGAAGAGGAATCGCCCGCCAAGGGATTCTTCCTGGAAGTCCCCTATGTCCGCCAGGCGGAGAACTACTGCGGTCCCGCCGTGCTCGCCATGCTCCTGCGCTATTGGAAACATCCGGCCGATCACCGTGAGTTGGCGGGACGTTTCCAACCCTTTCCGAAAAAGGGCCTGAGCGGTCTCGAACTGAAAGAGCTGGCTACTGCGGAGGGGTTCCAGGCCTACTCCTTCGCCGGCGACACGACCGAAATGCTCGATCACCTGCGGCAGGGACGGCCACTGATCACCGTGATCGACCCGTCCATCCTGACGACCAACAATCACTACGTGGTGCTGGTGGGCTGGGACGAATCCCGCCGGGAATGGATCGTGCACGATCCCGTAAAGGGACCCTATCAGCGGCGGCCGGCGGGAGAAATGGCGCGTCAGCGGTCGCGGCTGGAAAACTGGACGCTTCTGGTCATCCCCGAGACTCCATCCTGAGCCGGCTGCGGCAACAACCGAAATCGCGACTGACTACAATGTCCGGCGTATGCTCGGGCACTTCCGGCCGGCGCCGATTTCCGTCCGCGTCTCCCTCTTGGTATTGCTGAGCCTGCTTTTCGCTTCGGCCGGCCTGGCCTCCGGCACGGAAGAGCTACTCTCCCGCGGCCGAACGGAACTGGAGGCGGAGCGATACGAGTCTGCTGAGTTGCTCTTCCGGCAGGCTCTGCAACAGGAGGCGTCCAACGGCGAGGCCACCTTTCTGCTCGGCATGGCCCTGGCCAAGCAGGAGCGTTGGGCCGATGCCGAACGGGAACTGGAGCGCGCCGTCCTCCTGAGGCCCGGCGACGCGGCGGCCCATGCGGAGCTGGCCGGCGTCTATTTCAAACAGGATCGGAGGGACAAGGCCCGAGCCAGCCTGGGGACAGCGCTGAAGCTGGACCCGAAGAACAGCTACGCCCGGAGCTTCCTGGCCATCCTTTCCTACCTCCAGGACCGGCGGTTGGAGGCTCTGCACCACTGGAATCTGCTGGGCGAGCCTCAAATCGCTCAGATCCAGGTCGCGGCTTCCGAGGACGCGGCGCCGAAACTGGTGGAGTCCCTCTTCCGATTCAATGAAGAGGAGGTCCTGGAGCGGAGGCAGCTCCTACAGGCGTATTGGGTCCAGACCAGGTTCAGGCTGGGACCCCGGTTCGGATGGCAGCTCGACCCGCAGCCCGGGGGACGTTGGGATCTAAGTGTCGACCTTCCTCCAGCCAGCGACTCTTTTTCCAACAAGACCGGGTTTCTGATCGAGAATTCCTCCCGAGCCGTCTTCAATCGGGAGATCGGTCTCGGGTTGCGGGACGGCCGGGGCCGGCGATTGGCGGGAGGGGCTCGGTGGGACGCTCCCCGGAAACGGGCCGGAGCATCCGCCTGGTTTCCGTTTTTTTCGTCTTCTTCCGACCTGTTGCGTCTTGGCTTCGATGTCCGGGACGAGGAGTGGAGCCACACCGCATCGGGTACGGAATATGACTACCGGACGGAAAAGGTCTTCGGCGGCTACGAATGGTTGATGTCCGCACGCAGGTCCCTGGCTTTTCACGGCGGATACCAGCGCCAGGAATTTCGATTCGGCGGAGACGCCAGCCAGCATACACAGAGTCCTCACCTTCTGGCCGCGGGACTGGAATGGAATCAGCTTTGGGGCCTCGACGCCGGGGAGAACGCCCGGTTGAGTTGGATGGCCCGGTTCGATGCCTTTTCGCCTCTCGCGGGAGGGGGGGATCCTTCCCACAGGATGATGTCGGGCTTGGGGATCGATTGGACGCTGGCCAGGAAAACGGAGTCCCGGTTGAGATTGTCGATTCAGGGTGGAGTCTCCGGCCGGGACCTGCCGCTGGATCACTATTTTCTCTTCGGGATCGGGCCCGACGCGCGGTTGCCTCTCAAGGCTCATCCGGAACTGCGGGACAGCCGGAAAGGGAACAGTCCCATGGGGCGCGATTTTGTTCTCCTGGGCGCGGAACTGGGGCGGAGGCTGTGGAGGTGGGGGCTCCTCGAGGTGGGGGGATTCGTCTTCAGCGATACGGCGTTCGTCTCGGGCAGGCCGTTTTTAGGTGGAGCGGCGGAGTGGTTTCAGGACGTTGGGGTGGGGGTTCGTTTCAGAGTGTTGGGTCAGGATTTCCTGAATGTCTTTCTGGGTCTGGATACTCGTAGCCGGACCTTTCATCACTGGGCCGGGCTTCCCAGCGTTGGAGCGGGGGCTTGGAGCAACGGCTTCTAGCCGCCGAGGAGATAGGCGATCTACCTTCCTATTTCCAGGCTTGCCGTGAAACTGCGGAAGGTCGATGCCTTCCTGATGCCGAGGATGCGGAAGGACTCGGAGAACGACGTCCGGCCTCCCAATGTGCTGGTGACCACGGCATGGCCGAAGCGCCGTCCCACACGTGCCTTGAGCGTCGGATGAAAACTGCCGCCGCTGGTTGCCGGCGCTGCCCCAAATGCTGGAGGATCCCATTGAACCGGGTTTCATAGCTTTCCAGCAGTCAGTTCGACGCCGGGTTCTGACCCGAAGTTCCAAAAAAAGTTATGCCAGTGGTCCTCGGCCGCCGGAATGGATCGGGAGTCTCGGCCAGCAAGCCGAGCATGACTGTGTTCATCGATTCACTCTTAACTCATGTTCCGACGGGCCGCCACGTTCAT
Source organism: Acidobacteriota bacterium (assembly GCA_028874215.1). Lineage (NCBI taxonomy): Bacteria > Pseudomonadati > Acidobacteriota > Acidobacteriota bacterium. The sequence continues at coordinate 25,610 of JAPPLF010000101.1, read as the reverse complement.
GCACGCTCCACGTCGAACGACGCCAGATTTCGAGCCTTCCGGCTGAACTCCACGGCGACGAGCCAGATCGGCTGGCCCAGGCCCCGGTATTTTTCCGCATAGCGCCTCTCTTTCAACTGCGCCATCGCGGCGCCCTTACGCGCCAACTCGACCACCTTGAACTCGAACACGTAGACGTTGCCGTTGAAGCGAACCGCCATGTCCATCCGACCTCGGCTGCTGCTGTCCTCCACCGCCGTGTCGAGGCCCAGCGCCGCGAACCAGGAATAGAACACGCTGGCGTAGTAACCCTCGTAGTTGGCGATGGCATTGTTCATGTGCCACTCGAAAGGGATGCTGGCGAAGAACGCTCGGAACTGCGCCTCAAGGCCGACGAAATCGTTGGCGGTTAGCAGTTCGTACAGGCGGATGTCGTGCGCCCCCTGGCGCGATGGGTCCGGCCCCAGGCCGTGCAGCAGGTGCTCGTTCAGGCTCTGCTTCACCTCTCGGTTCGGATAGCCCAACCGGTAGAGGGTCTTGCCGCCAAGATTCATCTCTTCGGTGATCGTCAAGTAGCCGGTTTGGAACAACAGGGCCTCGGTGGCGATGTCGTCTACATCGAACCTGGACAGAAGGCCGTCGGTGCCGATCATGTCTTCGAGTGCCAGCGATCCGACCCGCCGATTGAGCAGTGTCTCGACGAGGAACGACGGCGAACCGGTCTCGAACCAGTGCGCCTTGAATTTTCGGCTGTCGAAGAGCAGGAGAATGTCGAACGGGTTGTACACCTTCTCGCTACCCGACCAGCTATAGCCGTTGTACCAGTCACGAATCTTGTTCCGGTCAAGGCCCGGCAGTTCCGGCCCGAACACCGTATCCAGGTCCGCATCGGTATAACCGCAGATCGAGGAGTGGCGGGGGTCGAGGGTGATGTCCTTGAGATTGTTGAGCCCGGAGAACAGGCTCACCTTGGAGAATTTGCTGACGCCCGTGAGGAAGACGAACCGGATGTGCGAATCATTGTCCTTGATGGCCGCGTAGACGCCGCGCAGGTAGTCGCGGTTGGCCCTGGCTACGTCGGGTACGTCCAAAGCGTCCAGGATCGGCTTGTCGTACTCGTCCACCAGCACCACGACGGACCGGCCGGCCTGTCGATGCAGCGCCCGCAGCAGATCGCCATAGCGCTCTGGCCCGGTATCGTAGCGAGCGACGACACCAGCTTCTTCCGCAACCGCATCCAGTTGCGCCATCAAGTTCGCGTGAAGGTAGCCCGGCTCCTTGAAGTTTCCCGTGCTGAAGCTCAGGCGTACGACGGGATGGCGCACCGACCAGTCCCAGTGATCGTGGATGTCCAGATCCATGAATAGCGGCTCGTTGCCATCGAACAACTCCTTCAACGTGTCCAGAAACAGGCTCTTGCCGAATCGCCGAGGGCGCGAAAGGAAGAAATACGAACCTTCGTCGAGGAGCGTTCGAATGTAGCCCGTCTTGTCGACGTAATAGTGATTCTGCTCGCGAATCTTGCGGAGGGTCTGAATGCCGATGGGGAGTTTAAGCCTCGTCATGCTTGCACTCTGAACTCTACCCTACCAGAACGGCTTTTCGGAGCTACACGTGCGGTACACGACTCGTTGCTGATCTCACCGGCCAAGCCACCAACTGCTCCGATGAATTCGACTCTTGGCATTCCACTTTCCAAATTGTCCACAGACGAGCTTCATTGGTGCCTTCAAACCGCATTTCTCACCAGCGAGCGCGCGCTCAGCGCAGTGTGTCCCGGAGAAAACTCGGAAAAAATCTCGTAAATGCTCAAACACATACTCTTTCTCATCATATGCAAAGCGGCCTGGTGAGGAATGCGGGTTAATCGGTTAACGCTCCGTGCGGGAGAAACAGACATTTATGTCGTCGCCCGAATCATCCTCACGGTCCATGCCGGGAAATAAAGGAGTTACTCGACTTCAGCATTGAAAATTCAGGCTGGAATTGCCTGACGATTCCTTACCGTGACTACCAGCCGCCGATTTTTTGGGATCGGGGTGCAAAGAGGGGACAGAAGAGTCCCCTCCTATGCTCCTAGCTTCCCTGGACCTGGAAGTTTTCCTGGATCCTGGTCCTGACGTCCTTGACCTGGTCCCAGGCCTCGACTTCGAGCCGGTATTTGCCGGGTTCCAGGGTGCGCAGGCTCAGCCTCTTGAACAGGACCATTCTCCGGTCGGAGAAGAACTGGACCGATTCTCCGCGGCTGTCGGTGGCTTCACCGATGACTTCGCCGTCGCGGGAGATTCGGTAGGACACCTGCATCTGGGGAGAATTTGAGGCTTGGTCCATGCCGAAATTGTAGAGGTGCAGGTAGACGCCCAGCGGGAGCTTCTTGGAAAAGCTCTTGTCGAGACTGGGCCGGATCTTGACGTCTCCCAGGACGAACATCTGGTCCTGGTCCGGCGCCTCGGGAAGCTCCTGCATGTAATTGGAAAGCAGCATGGAGCTGCTGCTCAGCTTCTCCCTTTGCCGCATGCTGGACGGTGGGATGATGCCGTGCTTGACGGCGCCGATGTTGTTGCTGGTCAGGTCCTTCATGATCAGGTCGAGCTTGTACCGGGTTCCGCTGTCCAGTAGCAGGACCTTCTGGTAGGTCGCCCGCCCCTCCAGGCCCCTCATCAGCCGTTCGGGTCCGAACGAAATCACCAGGTCCTGATCGAATTCTTCGATGAACTTGTTGGTGAGGCTGGTGACGACGCCGTAGAGTCCGACCCGGGCCGAGTGTACTTCGCCGTCGGCCTCGAACGAAAGGAACTTGTTTCGGATCTCGACGGTGACGGGAACCAGGACCTGACCGTCGTTGAGCTTGAAGTAGTCGCTTTGAACTCGGAAGGGGAGGTTGGAAAAACCAATCTCCACCTTGACCAACTCCTTGAGGTCCTTGTACTTGATCTTCTTGGGGACCATGACCCGGGAGAAGATCTCGTAGCGCTGGAAGGGGTTGTTGTTGTGGAGCCGGGTTTCGTAGGCGGTGCTCCTGCCGCCGATCAGGGAAGGACGATGCTGCTTGTCGCTGATGCCCCACTGTTCCGACAGGGTCAGGCCATATCCGTCGAAATGGAGCAGAGCGTCCTTTTCGTCGGGGAAAAGGGCCAGCTTGTACGTCCCCGTGTAGGTGCGGTCCACGAATTCCAGAACGATGTCGTCCCCGACACCCTCGAGGTGCCGGTAGCGCCACACCTCCAAGGGGTGGACCACCGTACTGCCGCCGCCCTCGCTGAAGGAGCGATTGTAATTGCCCCCGGTCACATAGCTCTCAATTTCATGAGGCGGTCCATGGAGGATGTAGATCATCCCCCGGTCCGTTTTCCAGCCCGGCACCCCGGCGTAGAATCGCTCATTGACGTAGGCGATGCGCCGATAGTGCTCTTCCTTGAATTCGTTGATGGCCGTCCTCAGGTCCGGGTCCCGGCGACGCCAGAACTGTTCGATGAACAACTCCTTCTCCTCCGGGCTGGTCAGGCTGTTGAAGACCGATTCCTCCTCGTCGCTGATGATGTAGGTGACATCCTGGTTCAGCCAGCGCTGGTAGTAATCCTCCGCTTCCTCTTTTTGAACGGCGGAGGTGTCTCTCTTCTCGTCCTTTTCTTTGGCCAGCACGGGGCCGGAAAAGGAAAGCGACGCAATGAGGAGGAGCAGAGACAGCAACGGAGGGTGGTGTTGCTTCTTCATAATCGCGACTGGTCGAAGCGTTCCCGGACTCGCGAGCGGAACCGAACGCCGTATCAGGCGACTATAACAAATATCGGGCTGGCCGCGGCATGCGCGGCCAGCCCGATGGTGAGATTTCCGAGCGGAAAGCAAAGAGCGCGTCTACACGCGGTGACGCGTCAAGGCTCGCCCCGGTCGTACGTGTGAATCAGAACGAGCACGGTGAAGACGATGAGCCCGGTGATGACCACCCAGCTCATGAAGGACAGACCGAGCAGGCCGGCCTGGAACTGCTCGTTCATCTGCTTGCTTTCCCGGGCCAGCCGGGCCAGCGTCGCGTCGTCCAGCGTGGGGACAGCGACCGCGATCTGCTCCAGGTCGTAGAGGTGTCCCAGACGATCCTGCACCGCTTGGTGGCGAAGCAGGGTCTGAACTTCACGAATATTTTCGGCGCGTTCGGCCGTCCGTTCCGAGATCTGGCCCTTCAGATCCTCGATCGATACCGAGTGAATCGCCTTCTGAGCCGGGATAGGTCCAGCCTGCAGACTCGTCGAGAAGACCAGGAGGACCGTAAGGAACAAAGAGATGGCTTTCATTGTTTATGACCTTTGCATCTGAATGGTGACAACCCTGTTTCCATGGTGCAGCCCGTCGGCGGCGATCCTCAGAAGTTGATCTTCCAGTAGAGCTGAATGATCCGCGGATCCAAGGTGTTGCCGATTTTTCCGAAACCCTGGGGACTGTCCACGTTGTTGCCCGCCTCGCGCCAGTTGACCCGGTTGAAGGCGTTGAACATCTCCGCCGCGAAGCGGAAACTCACGCCCTCGCTGATCTGGAAATCCTTCATGATGGAAATGTCTTCCTGCATGAATCCGCAGTTTTGCGCACTGGGATGGACGCGGAAGTTCCCCAACGTGAAATTGGGCGCGGTGCTGAATGCTGCGGGATTGAAGATACGGTCTCGTCCCGTCTGGTTGGGATCGTAGTCGCCGCAATTGACGCCGGTCGTGACCCCGACGCCGTGATTCCAGACCGCCCACGCAGGTCCCATATAGGGAAGGAACTGTCCCGTCCCGACGGTCAGGGGATTGCCGGCGTGGTAGACGATGTGACCGGCGACTCTCCAGCCGCCGACCAACAGGTTGCCCAATCGGCCAACGCCGCCGCCGATGGCTTTGCCTCTTCCGAAGGGCAGTTCCCACGAAAAGCTCGCCTTGGTCGCCCAAGAGCGGTTGAACGGCACGAGCGTCTTGGAGGAACTCCAGGTATCCCAATGCTGCAGGGAGGAACCGGCGCGGGGCGCGAAGCTGCCCCTCTCCCGGACGTCCCCCGAGGTCAGCGATTTGGCAATGGTGTGCGACAACATGAAGTTCAACCCGGAGGAGAACCGCTTCTGCAGTATGAAGATGCCCGAGTGGTATAGGTTGAAACCCGAGTGGGAGTTCAACTGGGCCACCCAGTTGTACTGGGGAAAGCGCCGCTGGGACTGCCCCACGGTCCCGGTGAATCCCGGATAGGGCCGGGTGTAGCCGGCGTCTCTGGCAGCCTGGGAATCGATATCCTGCAGCAGGAGGTTGCCGAGAGCCAGATAGCTCAGGGGCAATTGGTTGTAACGGGCGATCTGGGTGCCGATGACGCCGTGGCCCAAGAGACCGATGTATTCGGCGGTGAACACCATATCCCAGGGGAGCTCCCGCTCGATGGCCAGACCCAACCTCTGGGCGGTCCCCTGCTGGGTCTCGTTGACGTCCACGAAACCGACCGAGGAGCCGTTGATCAGGGAAGGATTCAGGAAAGGCAGGTTGGTGGGCAGAATGCTGATTCCCTGATCCCAATTGAGGGCCGGCGTCAGACCGAAGTCCGGGGTCGTTGCGGTCACCGAGGCGCCGAAACCCTGGTTGGGCATGCCGGAGCCATTGCCCATTTCCCCGTTCATGGGGAAGTACATCAGTCCGTAATAGGCCCGCGCCACGGTCTTTTCGTTCAATTGATAGGCAAAACCCAGCCGCGGCCCGAAACTCCTGAAGCCGACATTGAACGCCCGGACCCGCCCGTTGCGTCCCTCTCCCTCTCCGTAGAAGGTGAGGCCGCCCGGGAGGCCGCCCGCCTCCGGATTGGGAGTGTGGATGTCCATGAGGCCCCAGCGCCGGTGAGACTCGTGGAAAGGTATGGGGATCTCCCAGCGGAGGCCGTAGTTGATGGTCAGCTTCGGCGTCGTTCGCCAGGAGTCCTGAACGTAGAAGGCCCAACTGTAGCTGGTGACCTTCCGGGCGCTGGCGGTCTCCTGGAGGACTTCGTCCACGTCGCCCATGAGGAAGGAGGCAAATCCGTCACCCGTGTCCGGATAACCGGGCAGGCCGCTGGTGCGGTTGCGGAAGGTGTAGGTGCCGGCCGTGTGGTTTTCCACGAGAAATTTTCCAGCCCAGATGCTGAGCTGGGCGCCGACCTTCACGTTGTGGTTCCCGCTGGTCCAGGACAGGTCCATGAAGACGGGAACCGTCGACTGGAAGTGTTGGGCCGTGTCGGTGTTGTCGCCGAAACCGCCTCCCACCGCGCTCTGAATCCTTAGTCTGGGAATCGCGGTGGTCAACGCACCCTGGACGCAACCACCCGGACAGTGGTCCGAGGCGGGCGGCAATTTTCCCTCTCCGTAGGTGATCCGGTTGATTCCGAGCCGGGTGCTGAAGAGGAGAGACGGATTTACCGTCCAAAGGTGATTGAGGCGAACCCGGACGCCGCGGCTTTCGACCGCGACGCTGTTCAGCCGATTCGGCGGCGACAGGAAGCTCAGCTTCATATTCGGCGTGTCTTCCCAACCGATGGTGACCTTGTGGTCTTCATGCTCGATGTCGGTCTTGAGATAGACCTTGTCGATGTCGAAGATGTTGGAACCCTCGCCCTCGTAGTTGTTGGTCAATCCGCCGCCTCTGTTCGGTCCCGGATATGCGGTCAGGAGGTGCTTGGCGACGCCGCCGATGCGGCTTGAGGGAATCGTGTTGTTGGGAAAGGGATCCCGCAGGAAACCCCCCTGCCCGTCTGGCCGGGTGGTGAGGGGATCGTAGATCATGCCGGCCCGGACGTCCCGTCCCATGGTGTCGGTCCCAAGGGATGCACCGAGGATCTCGGTGAAGTTCCCTTGCCGCATGAGTTCGGTCTGGACGGTTCCGATCCTTCCGCTCGGTTGCGTGGACCACTCATAACCGGTGTAGTTCATCATGAAGAAGGCCTTGTCCTGGACGATGGGGCCCCCCAGAATGAAGCCCCACTCGTTCTGGATCTGTTCGCCCTTCCCGGAGGCGGTCCACCGGCGCGCGTCCAGGATGTCGTTGCGGTGAAACAGGAAACCACTCCCGTGGAATTCGTTGGTCCCCGACTTGGTGATCATCTCGACGGACACCCCGGAGTTGAACCCCTTCTCCGCGTCCTGATTGGTCTCGATGCGGAACTCTTCGATCAACTCGGGAGCCGGTCCCGTTTCGTCGCGCAGCCCCTGATGCCAGTTGATGCTGCTCTGATGACCGTCGGTGTTGTACCCGAGGGGGTTCCGGTGGGGTCCGTTGTCGCCCACACCGTGGATGGTCCCCTTGTTCCCGTCCCAGGTGGGCTTGAAGATCACACCGGGCAGGGTGTTGATCAGCACCATGGACTGCCGGACAAAGAAGCTCATGTGGACCGGAAGGACTTCCAGCACTTCCGAGTCCTGGGCGTGGGCCACGGTGGTGTCGGTCATTTTGACCAGTGTCGCCTGACCCGCGACGGTGACCGTTTCGGTCACGTCGCCGACCTCGAGCACGATATCGACCGTCCGGGTCAGTTCCGAGGTGACTCGCTGTCCGGTCACGACCTTGGTCTTGAATCCGGTCAAGCCGGCCGAGATCTCATATTCGCCGATCCCGAGGGCCTGGATCAGGTAGTAGCCGCTGTCGCCGGTCACCGACATCCTCTCGATGCCGGTGGCCACGTTTCGCGCGGTCACCTCCACACCCGGGATCAAGCCGCCCGATTCGTCGGTGACGGTCCCCTGGATGTTTCCGGCGCCCTGCTGGGCGCGCTGCGCCTGAACCGGTCCACCGAGCTGGAAGCCGAGGATCAGCACCAGTAGACAGCAGGTAAACAGGTGGATTTTCGGTCTCATGAACCCTCCTACTTAATGTATTGCGGAACCGAGGTGTTCTCGTCCGTTGCGGGTGCCCGGAATTCGGCCGTCACTGTGGGCCATGACACAAATCTGTTGGTGTCGGCTGGGAAAAATCAGGCAGCGAAATTCCAAGTCGTGCGGATTACCCATCATTTAAGAGCACGCACGTAGCACTGGGATGCACACGTTTGAACTTGTATAGCAAGAGACAAAAGGGAAGTCAACGCCCCCCCCAAAAAAGTTGGTGCCGGAGGGGGGAGTCGAACCCCCACGGGTGTCGCCACCCGCCAGATTTTGAGTCTGGTGCGTCTGCCAATTCCGCCACTCCGGCTCCCTTCGATGGAACTGGCGTTCAAGTCTGGCAGTATAGCAGCCCCTCGTAGGCGTCGCCGCTCCTTGCCGGTTCCGAAATCTGGACAGCGGGAACGGGATGCCCCAAGATTCCCGGCAACAGGATTCTCGAAAAGGAGACCTCAATGCCCAACGCGGAGATCGTCGCCATCGGTTCTGAACTGCTCCTGGGTCAGATCGTCGATACCAACTCGGCCTGGATGGCCGATCGTTTGACCGGGCTGGGCGTCGATCTCTTCTACAAAACCGTAGTGGGGGACAACCCGGGCCGGATGGAGGAGGTGATCGGCCGGGCCCTGGATCGGTCCGACATCGTGATCACCGGCGGAGGACTGGGTCCCACCCGGGACGACCTGACCCGCGAAGTGATCGCCCGGGTAACGGGCCGGACGCTGGTCCGGGACCCGGATCTGCTGCAGGAGCTCCACACCCGGTTCCGCAACCGGGGTTTTGTCCTGACGGCCAACAACGAGCGTCAGGCCGATATTCCGCAGGGGGCCGTGCCGATCCGCAACCCCAACGGCACCGCCCCCGCTTTCCTCGTGGAGGACCCGCGAGGCGTCGTCATCGCTCTTCCGGGAGTGCCTCACGAGCTCAAATGGCTCTTCGACAATGAGGTGATTCCCCGTCTCAGGAGACGCTTTCGCCTGGACCGCATCATCGTCTATCGCATCCTCAAGGTCTCCGCCATGGGGGAGAGCCACGTGGATCACCTGATCGGTCACCTGATCACCGAATCCACCAACCCCACCGTGGGAGTTCTGGCTCATCCCGGCCAGGTGGATGTGAGAATCGCCGCCAAAGCCCGCGACCGGGAAGCGGCCGCGCGGTTGATCGCTCCAGTGGAGGAGGAGGTCCGCGGCCTGTTGGGACACCATGTTTTCGGCGCCGACGAGGAATCCATGGAGGATTCGGTGGGGGAGCTGTTGCGGCGGGCCGATCTGAGGATCGCCGTCTACGAGGACATTACCGGTGGGATGGTGGCGGAGCGGTTGCAACTGGCCGATCCGGATCGCTTTGTCGAAGGGGTCATCGCCGGCGATCCCGATTCCGCCCGTCGGGTCCTGGAGGCGGCGGGATCCGACGCGCCGATGCCGGACCCGAAGCTCCGGACCCGGGAACTGGCGCGGGCCCTCAGGACGGTCTGCCATGCCGACCTGGGATTGGCCGTGCACGGGATTCCGGACCCGGAGGATCGGAGCCGGAACCTGGCGAAAGGCCAATCCTTTTTCTGCGTCACCGACGGGCGGACCATGCAAACCCGCAGTTTCGGGATGGCCGGCCGCGGCCGTCCGGACCGGACCCGCACGAGCCTCTATGCCCTCGACCTGGTCCGGACGTACCTTCTCCGCGGCGACGATGGAGCGGCGGTTTCCTAACCGCCGGATCCCAATTCACGTTGCGAGAGAATCAGCTCTCGAACCACTCCACCGGGATGATGGACAGCTTCTTGTCGCAGAAGAAGAAGGTGGGGTGCCCCTGGTGCCACTCGTAGTAGAGGAGGTAGACGTTCTCGCCATAGATTCGCACCGAGTGGTAGGCCCAGCAGCGTCCCTCCACCTCCTCGATGGTCTTGGCGTACCGGAAGCTGTTCCCCTCGTCCTCGCTGACGGCGAAGGCCAGGGGCCGGCGTTCGGTCCATTTCGCCTCGGCTCCCTTGGGATTGTTGTTGTAGATCATCGCCAGGCGCCCTGAGGGCAGCCGGAACAGGGTCTGGGGCGAGGTGGGAGCGACGATCTCCCGGATCGGCTCCGGGTCGCTCCAGGTCACTCCCGAATCGCTCGAGAAACACTTGTAGGGATGGTTGAGCTTGGTCCGGTTCACCATCAGGATCCGGCCGTCGGTCAGCTCCACCAGTCCCGGTTCCTGAAGCGTGATCTGCCAGTACTCATGGCCGGGGTAGTCCTCGCGGCGCAAGGTGCAGGACTCTCCGCGGGTCCAGGTCTTCCCGCCGTCGTCCGAGTAGTGCGCCAGGGCCGACTGCTTCTCCCAGCCCAGTTCCTTCCCCGGGTCCAGGGCGACGGCCGAGGGGACCAGGATCCGGCCGCTGGAGAGCTGCAGGACCCGGGCGTTGTTGGTCACGTAGTAGTGGTCCCGGTCCGAGAGCCGAACGGGCTTCGAGAAGTTGACGCCGTCCTGGGACACCCGGGTGTGAATGCTGCTGCGGATCTTGCGGTGGAAGGCCGGGTTCTCCGGCTCCGTCTCCTCCTTGCCCATGTAGAACAGTTGGATCTCTTCGGTGCCGGAGAGACGCAGGAGGCTGGCGCTCATGAGGTTCGAGTTGGCGGCGTGCTCCGGTTCGCTCAGGGAGGCCACCGGATGGATCGGTCCCCAGCTCTGGCCCATATCCTCCGAGTATCGGCCCACGATCTGGGATCTGGCATGGTCGCTCGCCCCCGAGAAACGGGACCAGACGGCCAGCAGGCGTCCATCGGAAAGTTGAACCAGGTCCCCTTCCGAGTGGCGCGGGAAGATCTCGTTTGACCGTCCCAGGATGAGTTCCAGACCGGGGGCGCCCGACTGCCGCTCCCGCACCCGGATTCGTTCGGAACCGGATTCCCCCGGTCCTCCGCCCGGGGCGCACGAGAGCAGCGGCGAGAGCGAGGCGAGAGCGGCTCCTCCGCCCAGATTCGCCAGTGCCCGGCGGCGCGATATTCTCATTGGGGACGGGGAAGCGGCCGTTGGAGTGCCCGGGCGCATCAGCGGGCGCCGCGTTCGTTGGAGAGGGTCCGGTAGTACTCCTCGACGCGATCGCGGAACACGGGGGGAACCTCCTCCTCCTGGAACAGCCATACGAGGTTCTCCTCTTCCCGGTCCAGGGCGCGGTTGATCTCCAGTTCCAACTGTTGGAAGCCGTGGACGATCTTGGACTTGAGCCGCGCGATCTCCTCCGGGTCGGAAAAGATCCGCTCCAGAGCCAGTTCCCGCATTTCCCGGGACAGGGCCGCCGCGTCCCTCCCCAGGGAATGCTCCTCCCGGAGCAGGCGGGATATGGACTCGGCGTCCTGAAGCCGTTCCTGCCATTCCCGTCTCAATTGGCGCGGGTCGATGCCGGAGAGGTTGGCGCGGCTGCCGGCCTGCCTGGAGTCCGCCGGTTTGCCCTGGGGCCGTGACCCCGAATCTCCTTCGCCCTGGGATCCCTCCCGGCCGGACAACTCGCCGTCGCCTTCGCCGGAACCCTCTTTTCCCTCGGAACCCTCCATCCCGTCGGCATTGCCCTGAGAAAGGCGGCGGCGCAACGATTCAAGGCCCTCCACCAGCTCGGCGATCTCTTCCCCGGCCTGCTTCAGGCTCTCCTCGGCGCCGGGCGGCCCCTTCCGGCCCAAGGCCTTGGCCGCCTCGTCGATGTTCTCCACCAGCTCCTGCAACCCCTTGGTCACCCCGTCCTCGCGGTCGCGGGCCAGATCGACCCAGCCCCGGGAAAGCAACTCGGAGCCCTCCTGCATCTTTTCGGAAATTCTGTCGTCCCGGATCTTGTTCCCGGCCTGCTTCAGCTCGCGAGACGCCTGAGGCTCCCGCGATGCGGTCCGCTTGGCGGTCTGGTGCAGTTCCCCTTCCACCCGGGAAAGCTCCTGTTGGAGTTCACCCTTCTCACGGAGCAGGCTTCGTATCTGGTTGATGGTTTCCCGGTCCACCTTTCCCTGATTCAGCCGTTTCTCAACCCCATCCATCCCCTCGAGCGTCCCTTCCTGCTGGTGCAGCATGCGGCGGGAGTCCTGGGACAACTGCCGGATTTTCTCCGAGATCTGCTCCTGCCGGGCCTTCTCCAGAGCCTCCTGGGCTTCTTTCATACGCTCGAGCGCGCGCTCGGCGAGCATCTGTTGCCGTTCCCCGGTCTGGCCGCTTCCGCCCTGCCCCAGGTCGCGCGCCGCCTCCCGGAGCCGGTTGCTGACCCGGGACAGCTCCCGCTGTTCTTCCTGACGGGAGAGCCGCTCCAGTTGGCGGGTCAATCGCTCGATCTCCTCCCGGAGCTGTTGGGCGGTGAGCCGGTCGGCGCCGGAGCCGCGGCCGGCCATGCGCCGCGAGCGTTCCACCGCCTGTTCCTGGCGGCGCGCCAGTTCCTTCAGCTTCTCCAGGGCCTCGTCCAACTGCTGTTCCTGGCGGAACTGCTGGTTCTGGCGAATGGTCTCGTACTGGTTCTTGGTGCGGTCCAGTTCCAGGTCCACAAGATCGGCCAATTCCTCCGAAGTGGCGCCGCCGGCTCCCTGGGACTCGCCGAAGGAGACCTGGATCTCCTTGAACAGGGACTCGGCGCTCAGCAACTGGCGGAACGCCTTCTGCTCATGGGGCAGGGCCTGCTCCGGCTCCAGCTCGTTGAGCCGTTCGTGGGCCGGCTCCATGTGGGTCATGGCCTCGCTCAGCCGTTCCCTCATCTTGCCGAAGCGCTCGTCGGACGCGGCCGCCTGGCGGCGTTCCAGACGTTCGGCGATCACCTGGACCTCCTCCCGGAGGCGCTGCTGCACCAGAGCCGCCGTCTGGCTCTGCTCCTTGAACTCCTCCGCCGGCGTCGAGGCCCGATCCTTCTGCAGCTTGAAAGTGGCGATGATGATCTGCTTCTGGCGCTTGGACAGCTCCAGCTCCTGGGAGCCGCCGCCGGGAAGGCCGATCCCGCCGGTCTGGGACTGGTAGTACTCCCGGTCGTACGGCTGGACCTCCAGGAAGAAGATGTCGGTATCCGAATGGGAGACGGCGTCCGAGGCGCGGGCGTGATAGGAGACGAAATCCCCCGGCACCAGGTCGTGCTCCTCCATGAAGAAGGTGTGGCTGACGGTGAATGAACCCGCGCCGGCCACCGGCGTCAGCTCGACGGCCTGTTCCGCGTCGCCGTTGACCGAGTAGCGGAGCGCCAAGGTCCGGATCCCGTGGTCGTCGCCGGCCTGGAGCTCCATGAAGACCTCTTCGATGTTGCTCACCCGCCGGTCCCGTCCGGGCTGCCTGAAGACGATCCGGGGGGGCTGATCCTCCACCGCCAGGATCACGTACTCGTTGGTTCCGGGGTTCCACACCTCCTCCTGATTCTGGAGGTGGATGCGGTAGTAGTCGCTGCGTTCGATCTTGAAGGAACCCCGGTATCCGCCGGAGCCGTCCGCTTCGAGCCCGATGGAGCCGCCCTCCTCCAGCTTCAGGAGCGCTCCCCGGATGGGCTGGTCGCTCTCGATGCGAAAATGCGCGGTGGTGCCCACCAGGGCTTCGATGTCTCCCTCGTCCTTCTGCACGGCCGGTTCCAAACGCGTGTACCGGGGAAAGACCAGGCGGACCTGGAGGGAGTTGACCCGGGGAATCTCCGAGACCTCGAGCGAGAAGGTCTCGGACCGGATCCCGTCGGCCTCCACGAAGTAGTCCATGGGATCGCGGATGTCGAAAAAGAGGAAGACGAACCCTCCCGAGTCCGGATCGGGCCGCATCCGGACCTCCTCCCACGACGGATCTTCCCCGTACCGGACGAGAAGACTGACCCGTTGGCTCTCGAAGCCCGCCAGCACGGCGCGGACCTCCACGTCGGCGTGCTTGGCGACGGTGGCGCTGCCGGGCGTGACCCGAATTGAGTAGAGGGGGAGCGTGCCGTCGGCGGTCCAGCCCAGGAATAGCCGGTCCAGAGTGTAGCGATAGGCTTCGGGCCCTCCGAAGAAGAGGTAGCCGAAGAGGAGCACCGAAACCGCCCCCGTCAACAGCGAGAGGAGGCTGCCCCGGGGATCGTAGAAGCGGGGCTGTGAGACGCGGAACAGCTTCCGCCTCACGTCACTCTCCAGCAGGCGCCTCAGCTCGGGATCGGTCGGCGCCTGTCCCTCCCGGATCTCCACGACGGTGGAGAGCCCTTGCTCCAGTTGCGGATTCCGTTCCTCCAGGAAACGGGCCAGGCGCCCGGGGGAATAGCGGCGGCGCAGAAACGGGGCCAGGAGGCCGCCTGCCAGCAGCAGTATCAGAATCACTCCCCCCAGCAACCGGGCCCAGAAGAGAGCCGGCTCCGAGAAGTTGTGCTGGGCCAGAACGTAGCTGAAGAGGACGGAAGCCAGGATGGTGGCCAGGAGCACGACGGCGAGGCCTCTGAGCAACCGCTCCCCCAGGAGCTTCCGCCTCACCGTTGAGATGATTTCCAGCATGATTGGACTCGGGTCCGCTCCAAGCGGAACCTTCACCGCGGCCGGGTGCGGCCGGCGACCACCGACTCGGCCGCCAGGACCACGACGGCGGTCAGCAGGAACAGCCACCAGAGAGGCTCCCTCGCGTCCGCTTCGGAGGCGTTCCCGGAAACGCCTTCACCGGCGGCCAGGGTTGCAGCCTGGAATCGGTCCAGCAGCATGGCCACGGGAAGAGGCTGGATATCGGACTCGCTCGGATCGGGGTTGACCGCCACCCAGTCCGTCTTCTTGTCCTTTCTTATTTCATAGTGTCCCGGCAACTGCAAATCTATGGCGGCGGGCGCGGGCTGGTCCAGATCCACCACTCTCCGGCCCCGGGGATCCAGCACGTTCCATCGTGCGCCGCTCCCGGACTCGGCCGCCCCCGGTTCCTCCCGCAGCGCCAGCGACTGGTCGACTCGCAGGGCCGCTTCCTGTTGCCGGACCCCGCCCATGTGATGCACGAGGCTCTGCCAGAAGGGCAGGAACGCCGGACGCAACGGAAAATCGGACCAGACCCGGTCCAGGGGATAGGCCAGGACCAGGACTCTTCCGGCGCCGGCCTGTCCCTCCACCAGCGCCGGATCGCCCTCGTCGAAACGTCCGAGCACCCGGGAATCCGCCCTCGGCTCAAGTCTCCAATGTCCGTAGAAGCGAACCGACGCCAGGGCCGTCCGCTGGAGGTCCTGGAAGATGGCGAAGGCGGGATGGCTCCAGTCCACCTGGGTGATGGAGGTGAAGGACCGTCCGCGGCCCCGGACGAACCGGGGTTCGGCCAACCGGGCGGGGAAAAATTCCGAGCGATTGTACGCGCGGCCATCGACCCGCTTGCCCGGAGCCACGATGAGGCCTCCTCCCGCCTCCAGGTAGCGGCTCAGCCGATCGGTGCGGGGAGGCGTCCTCAGGTCGTCCAGAATGACCAGGGAAACCCGCTCCGGGTCCATTTCCGCCGTGTCGCGCGGGTCCGGGAACTCCGCCGCGAAGGGCAGGTTGCGGCCCGCCCCCAGGGCGTTCCTCAGATAGACGGAGCCGGCCCCCCGATCCGAGAGGACCCGAATTCGTCCGGGGGTGGTCCTCTCCACGACGAAATGGAAGACGTTGTCCGCTTCCAGGGCGTCCTCGACGGCCAGCACCAGCCGCCCGCGGAAGATGCCCTCCTTGAGCTCGAAGGGGCGGAGAGTGACAGGCGCCGACCCCTCCTGGTCCATCTCGAAGGACTGGCGGTCCACCATCCGCCCTTCGACGAAGAGTTGAAGCTCGCCGCGGACGGACCCGGGAGGAGACGAGCGAAGCTGAACCCGGACCGGCTGCGGATACTCTTGGGAATACACGAGCCGCTGCAGGTCCGCTTCCTGGATGAAGACGTTGGTGGACGGCTCCCCCACGTCCTCCACCTCCAGGCGCACGCCGCCGTCCAGCGACCACTGGACGTCCCGGGGCATGGCCGTCTGCTGAAGGTCGGTGATCAGGTAGATCTCCCGGCGTCCCGGCACCTCCTCGTCGAACTGTTGGGCGGCGGCCCGCAGTCCCTCCAGGTACGAGGTGCTCTCGAAAGAGGGCTCCGCCCGGCTCTCCAGGATCTGGAGCAATCGCGCGGAGCGGGATTCCCATGCCGAGAGGACGGCCGGCTTGGCGGCGAACAGGATCAGGCAGGCCTGGTCCGTTCCCTGCATCGACCGGATCTTGGCGCGGGCCTTCTCCAGGGCCCGGTCCCAGACTCCGGGCCGGGCCATGCTCATGGAGTTGTCCAACAGCACCACCAGCGACCGGGAGACCTGGCCGCTGACGGCCCCGAACCAGGCCAGATGGGTCACGGGCGAGGCGAAGGCCGCCACTAGCAGGAGCAGGCCCAGGCAGCGCAGGAAGAGGAGCAGGAGGTAGCGGAGCTTGCGGCGCCGGTACTCCTGGATGGGAACCCGGCGCAGGAACATGAGGGAGGGGAAGAGCATGCGGTTTCTCTGGTCGCGGCGAACCAGGTGAAGCAGGATGGGACCGGCCACGGCCAAGGCTCCGAGGAAGAAGAGGGGGGTCAGGAATTGCATGGTTCTACGAGGTCAGAAGCTTCGGTGCCGGTGGGGGGTCGAAAATGAAGAGATGAAGAGGGGGACAGGAAAGTCCCCCCTCCTGCGCCCATCAGTATTTCCTCCGGCGGGCCACCAGGTAGGAGCGGAGCGCCCGGTCCAGCGGCTCCCGGGTGTTCAACAACTGGTAGTCGATGAAGATGTCGCGGCACTCTTTTCTGAGTTCTTGGATGTGGTTTTCCAGCAGGTCCAGATAGGCCTGCCGGGAGTCTCCGGGAACATAGGGAAGGTGCTCGCCCGTCTCCAGGTCCTCCAGGGTTCTCACGGCCTCCAGCGGGAGTTCCAGCTCGACCGGGTCCAGAACGTGGAACAGGACCACGTCGTTCCCCCGGTGGTGCAGGTAGTGGAGCGCCCGGGAAAGGGAGGAGGCGTCCTGGTAGAAGTCGCTGATGATCACCACCATGCTCCGCTTGCGGATGAAGCGGGAGACCTGGCCCAGCGATTCGGTGATCTGGCTTCGTCCGCCCGGCTGGAGCCGCTCCAGGAGGTGGAGAATGGACAGGAAGTGCCGGTATTGGGCGCGCGGCGGCACCGCCTCCAGGACATCCGAATCGAAGACGGCCAACCCGGTGGCGTCGTTCTGGCGGACGGACAGGTAGGCCAGGGAAGCCGCCAGGAAGCGTCCGTAGTCCAGCTTGGACAGGCCGTTGCCGGCGAATGACATGCTTCGGCTGCCGTCCAGGATGATGTGCAGTTGGGTGTTGGTGTCGCCTTCGTACTTCTTGACGTAGAAGCGGTCGGTCCTGCCGTAGACCTTCCAGTCCACGGTCCGGATGTCGTCTCCCGGCGCATACTGCCGGTACTCGGCGAAATCGAGGCTGAACCCGTGGTAGGGCGAACGGTGCATCCCCAGAATGAACCCTTCCACCACGGTTTTGGCCACCAACTGCAGATTGCCGAGTTTGGCCAGCAGGGCCGGGTCGATGAATCTGGCTTGCATTGTTTCCAGGTTGAATTCCCCAGCGGGTCACAGTCCCGAGGCGGGAGGAGGAACCGCCTCCAGAAGGCGCTGGACGATCTGGTCGGGGGTCACGTTCTCCGACTCGGCGTGGAAGTTGATCAGGATCCGGTGGCGGAAGACCGAGAGGGCCAGCTCCCGGACGTCCTCGTAGGAGACATGGTAGCGGCCCTTCATCAGGGCCCGCGCCCTCCCTCCCAGGATCAGGTACTGGGAAGCCCTGAGGCTGGCGCCGTAGCTGACCCAGTCTCGAACGAAGCCGGGCGCCAGTTCGTCCCCGGGACGGGTGCTGCGGACCAGTTGGACCGCGTAGCGGCTGACCGATTCCGAAGCCGGCACCTTGCGCACCAGCCGCTGGAAGCGAAGAATCTCTTCCCCCGTGACCGCCTGCCGAACCTCCTCCCCGCCCTCCCCGGTGGTCTGGAGAACCACCTGGATCTCCTCTTCCTCGTTCAGATAGCCGATGTGGATGTTGAACATGAAGCGGTCCAACTGGGCCTCCGGAAGCGGATAGGTCCCCTCCAGCTCGATGGGATTCTGGGTCGCCAGCACGAAAAACGGCAGGTCCAATTCGTGCGTGATGCCCCGGATCGTGACCCGCCGTTCCTGCATGGCTTCCAAGAGGGCCGCCTGGGTCTTGGGAGGCGTCCGGTTGATCTCGTCGGCCAGGAGGATGTTGGTGAAGACCGGCCCCGGCACGAACTGCAGCACCCGCTTCCCGGTGGCGCGGTCCTCCTCGATGATCTCGGTTCCGGTGATGTCCGAAGGCATGAGATCGGGCGTGAACTGGATGCGGCTGAAGGAGAGGCCCAGGGTCTTGGCGATGCTGCGCACGAGCAGCGTCTTGGCCAGGCCGGGCAGGCCGGTGATGAGGGAATGCCCTCCCACGTAGAGGGAGATGAGCACCTCTTCGATCACCTGGTCCTGTCCCACGATGGCCTTGTGCAGCTCCGTCAGGATGCGGGTCTGCGAGTCGCGCATGGAATCGATCAACTCGGCGGTGGAAACCTCCGTTGTGCGGTCCTGTTCGTGCATGTTCGGTCCTCCGCCGACCCGCGTTCAGTGCGTGAGGGCGTATACGAAATAGTTGATTCCGAATCTGTAGGCCTCGTTCGAAGCGCTGATGGGGACCAGCGAATCGTCGGACCACTCCCAGTAGTCTCCGATGTCGTTGTTGAAATTGGCCACGGCAAGGAGCCGCCCCTCCTCGTCCGACAGGCCGTAGAAGCGGGGCTTTCCCGGGACGTTGTAGGGCGGCACCATGTCCAGGCTGTCGATGTCGTAGAAACAGTGAAACACCGGATGATCCGTCGTCAGCTCCTCGAAGCCGCGCTCCGGATAGACCCGCTGCATGCAGGTCGTAAAATTGTGCCATTCCCTGGCGCCGCGGAAGTCGTCGAAGATGATGAAGCCCCCGCGCAGCAGGTATTCGCGGAGATTGGCGGCCTCCTCGTCCGTGATGTTCCAGTAGCCCGGCTCGCTCACGTAAAGCGCCGGGTAGTTCATGATGCGCGGGTCGTTCAGATCCAGCACCAGGTAGGATTCGGGCGTGGTCTCGATTCCCGTCAGCTCCATGAAGATCTTCAGGAAGTTCTGCTCGGCCCGAGGGTAGTCGTGCATCCAGGGGGGGACCCATCGTCCCCGACCACCGCCCCAACTCGAGACGAATCCGTTGTAGCGGATCCGCACGAACTGAAAGAGGGTGGAGTCGTTGGGCTCCGGGTCCGCGGCGACTTCCGGACCGGTGCTCAGGAGCAGCGGCGCGGCCAGCAGCAGTGCCCACGAAACGTATCGCTTCATCTTCGGACCAGCTCCAGCAGGAACTTCTGGGCGTCCCGGTAACCCGGCGCGATCTCCAGGGCCAGCAGCACCTGGCGGCGGGCCTGAGCGGAGTCGCCGGACAGATCCAGGGCGCGGGCCAACTGGTAGTGCGCGTCCGCCGTGTCCAGCGGCGACAGCTCCAACAGGACCCGGTATTCCGCCGCCGCTTCCGGTCCCCGTCCCAGTTCCAGGTAAAGACTGCCCAGCAACCGGTGAACCTCCGGATTCAGCGTATCGGCAAAAAGGACCTGTTCCAACACCCCGGCCGCCCGCTCGTCCTGATCCGCGTCAGCCAGCAGGCGGGCCAGCTCGAGGCCGTTTTCCGCCAGTTGCGGAGCCGCCCCGTACCACTGTTCCAGGATCCGGATCAGCTTGGAGGTGTCGCCGCTCCTCCGGTGAATCCGGGTCAGAACCCCGTAGGGGCTCTCCGGGGTGGCGAAGTCGGGAAAGGTTCGAATCGCCCGTTCCAGGAAGGGCACGGCCTCGTCGCTCCTGCCGGCCTCGTCAAGCGTCTCGCCCAGGGCCAGGTTCAAAAAGTAATTCTCCTCGTCCTCGCTCGCCGCCTCCAGCAGAGTTTTCAGATATTCGTCCCGGGACTGGCTCCTGGCCCGGTCCCTCAGAACCTCCGGGGGCCGCATGCGTTCGACCAGCGGTTTCAGGGTCCGGTCCAGCTCTTTCTGAAATTCCCGGTCGAAGTCGGCCGGGGAGATCCCCAACGCTTCCTGGAACGACTCCTCCAGGTCGAGCCCCCGCGAAAAGCCCTCCACCAGCGCCCGCACCCTTTCGGTCCCGTGGCGGTCCTCCAGGTACCGGGCCACCAATCCGGCCTGAAGATAGCTGATCTGGAGGTGCTCGCGAGTCCGGGGACTCTCGAATCCCTTGTTCAGGTCCTTCACGGGAGCGATCTCTCCCCGCTCGTAGGCTCTCACCAGGGCCGGGCTCAAGCCATCGCCCCAGCCGGGTCCCGCAAGGCGCTCTTCCATCATGGAGATCCCTTCGGTGAGCCAGCGGGGCACCCGGTCCTGGCTCAGCGAGAGGATGACCACGTGGGCCATCTCGTGCCACAGTGTCGATCCCCAGTGATAGCTTCCCTTGGGACGCGCAGAGGGAGAGTCCATGGCCAGGATGCGGCCGAAAGTGGCTCCGAACGCGCCCAGTCCCGGGAGGCCCAGGGCACGCACGGCGAAGTCTTCGTGGTCGGGATAGAACTCGACCAGGAACTTGTGGTCGACACGGTGCCGGTACTTTTTCTCCAGGAAGGAAATGCTCCGGTCCAGAAGCCTCCGCACATAGGGCCCCAGAGCCCCGGCCTCTTTCCGGTGCAGCCGGAGCCAATACCGGGGCGTCTCCTTGCGGACGAACCGGTCGAAGCTGTCCACCAGGCGCAGCGTGTTGACGGTGGAGACGTTGTAGGGGTCGTTCTCGTAGGCCCGTTCCAGGACCTTCTTGCCCTCCTCCTCCCGGGCCATTCGCAACAGATTGACGCCCAGCGAGGCGAGGGCCGGCCATTCCCTGGGATTTCTTCTCACCGCCTCCCGGTAGTAGCCGATGGCGTCTTCCATGCGGCGCCGGAGGGCGGTGAAATCTCCCATGATCCGGTAGAGGCTCCCGTTGCGGGGGTTGATCTCCAGGAGGTTTTTCAGGCGTTCCTCGTAACGCTCGTTTTGCTCCCGGAAATGAAGCTGGACGCACTCGAGCTCCAGCAGGGGGACGTAGTTGGGGTTTTCGTCCAGTCCCCGCTCAATCCATTCTTCGGCTTCCTTCCAGTCGCCCGCCTCCATGGCCAGCAACCCCTTTAGGACGTGCGCGTCCAGGTTCCCCGGGTTCTCTTTGAGGACGTGTTCCAGCGCCGCGTTCACCCCGCTCATCTGCTGGGCCTTGAGGGACCGGGCCACGCCAAGCCGGGCGTCGTCCGTTTCCCAGCGGGACCACCCGTCCGGCTGAGGAGCCTTGAGGGCATCCCGGAAAATGGACTCGGCCTCGGCTCCGTTGTGCTTCTCCAGATACAGGTTGCCCCAGTCCACGTACACCCAGAGAGGAACCCCGGAGCCCCGAGCCGCCTCCAGGTAGAGTTGGTTGGCCCGCTTCCACTGCTCCATTTGCCGGGCGGCGTAGGCGGCCTCGGCGATTTCCGCGGGGGATTGAAGAGCGCCCGATTGATAGAGGCCGAGCAGGCGTCCGGCGAGGCGCCGCATCCCCGACTCGTCTCCGCCGCGCTCCGCAAGCTCCAGCCTGAGGCGCAGGACATGGGGGTTCCGGTCTCCGCCGGTCGAGAGCCGCTCCCCGGCAGCCTGGTACGACCCCGCCTCCATCAGTTCCAAGACCTCCTTCAGCGGGGCGGGGGACTCCTGCCGGGAACCGGCCGCCGCCAGAAGCCCCGTCAGAAGAAGGGTGCCAAGGAAAAGTGCTGAGGCGCCCCCCGTGGGCGCCCACGGTCTGCTCAAGGCTGGTCCTCCTTTTCGGCGGCGCCTTCCGCCTCCTCGTTGGCCGCCAGCTCCACCATCAACGCTTCCAGCCTCCGGAAATATTCACCTTCCGTGAACTCTCCCTTGCGCAGCTTGAGTTCGTCGATCTGCCGCTGGATCCGGGACCGGGTCTCCGCTCGGCTCCCTTCCTCCGGTCGCTCGGCCGGCGCGCTCGCCGGGTCCAGGTAACAGACGGCGGCCAGCAAACCGGTTCCCTGCCGGACCTCCGCCTGGGAATCGCCGTCCTCCTTGGCCAACTGAAACCGGGCCGAGTCGTCCAGTATGGCGTGCTCGGTCTGGATTCGGCCCGCTTCCTCGAACCAGGCGCTCACCTTTTGCCGGCTGTACAGAAAAGCTTCCAGCAGCGACACGCGATTGTTCTTGTCCCGGTCCGCATCCGGCGATTCCGGGGCCTCGGCGAAGAAACGGGGAAACAGGGGTGGTTGCCGCTCGCGCTCCCGCGTTGCAGCCACCACCACTCGATTGGCGCCTCGCAGCGCCGGAACCAGCGCGCCGGCCGAGCTGGTCCCCGCAACGACGACCGCTCTGGGCCCGTCCAGTCCCTCCAGGAGCTGTCCCAGGTCCTGGTCCGTGAGGTCGGGACCCTTGATATTGAACTTGTACCGCCGCCCGTCGTAGTTGCCGTGTCCGACGAGAATCAGCCACCACTCGCCGTGGGGAGGGAGCTTTTTCACCTCCTCCCTGGCGGTCCGCAGGATCTCATCCCGGGTCCGGACGCTCCCGTCGATTCGCAGCACCCGGGACCGTTCTCCCTGAAACGCCTCCTCCATGCGGTTTGCCCAATCGGCGAAATTGGCCCCGTATTCCGGCATTCCGGCGAGTCCCGTGACGATGAGGCTGATGCGGTCGAAACTCTCTCCCCGGATCGGAGAGGAGCAGAGGATCATTACCCCGAGAAGCGCCGCAAGCCGGGAGGAGATCGAGCGTCGCGGAAGGAACCGGCCCATGCCGCCGGCCGCAACGGTTTTCGGGGACGTCTCCCGTGGAGTTGATCCGGACACCGGCCCTTACATCCCTCCCAGACGCCGCCACATCACCCATTCCGTCAGCAGCAGAGCCGCCAGAAAAAGGAAGTTCGCGGGCATGTCCCACAATTCCAGAGTCTGGGGAACGGACGTCTGGGATTCGACGTAGGAAACCTCCTCCGGGAGATCCCCCACGTCATCCAGACTGTAATAGTGGCCTCCCGTCTCCTGGGCCAGCCAATTCAGAAACTCGACCTTGCGGCTGGCGTCGTGAAACTCCCTGAGGCCGGATTGCGCCAGGAAGTAGGCGTCGCCGGCGCCATAGGAGATCAGATCCGCGCCGCGGACCCCCTCCGCCTCCAATCGGACCTGGTGGAGCCCCTCTTCCACGGGCCGGGTCACCCCTTCATAGATGCCGCCGTCCCGGGGGCTCCAGTCCAAATCGATCCCGGTTTCATTGCCCGACGGAGAGACCAGGGTCGCCGCCAGACGGGCTGATTGGACCGGGTTGAACGTGGGGTCGTAAACTTGAGCCTGAACCTTGACCTCCTCCCCCTGGGAATAGAGTTCCCGTTCCGTTTCCACTTCCACGGGATCCTTGGCCGAGTTCACGAGCCAGCGCAGGACCTGTTGCCAGAAGTTCTGGTGTGACCGGTCCTCATGTTCCTTAAGCATCTGCCAGCGCCAACTGCTGCCGGTGAGAAAGACCATGGCCAAGCCCCGCCCATAGCGCTGAAAGGCCATCAAGGGGACGTCGGTCCCGTCCCGGGAATCCTGGAGGCGGGCCAGGACCGTGGCGCCCGGCTTGAGCTCCCCCACCCGATTCCAGTCCCTGAGGTCGGGCATCTCTTCCCACTGCCGCCGGTTGACCGCATCTCCGGCGCCCAATTGCAGGGCGGGATGCCGGAGCCCCTGGGGAGTCAACCGGACCCGGGCGGACCCCCGCCGGTAGAGGGTGGCGGATGGCGCCCGGTCTCCGTCCGGCAGCATCCAGACCGGCAGGAACTCCTCCACCGGCGTGTTCTGGTATTCCCCCGCGGAGAAAGAGGAACTGCCTCCCAACATGAGGAACCCGCCGCCCCTCTTGTCCACGAACTCCCGGAGCATCTC
Organism: Acidobacteriota bacterium; assembly: GCA_028874215.1. Lineage (NCBI taxonomy): Bacteria > Pseudomonadati > Acidobacteriota > Acidobacteriota bacterium. Next base: position 1,909 of record JAPPLF010000101.1, on the reverse strand, counting down.
CATTTGAGGATACGTGAAGAAGGAGGATTCCACGCTCCCCACCACCAGGGCCCGGTACGAGAACAGCTCCTCCCGGGTCGCAGGAAAGCCGGCCGCCAGGGTGCTCTCCTCCTCGATGCCCTGCCGGTAGTACTTGTTGATGGCGGTTCGCAACAGGCTCTCCAACCGCAGGTGACGGTCGCCGGAGACCGCGCTCCGGATGAACTTGTATTCCCAGCGGGGACGCCCTTCCACGTACAGAATGCGGTTCTCCAGGTCCCGGACGTGAAGCACCGCCGACCGTTCGTTGTTCTCCTGAAGGGCCTCATCGTCGAGTGGCCGGATCCTGAAGCGGTAGATTCGAATGCCTCGGCTTCGAGGGGTCATGGGAACTTCCACCAGGGCCGTCTGGGAAAACGGCAGCTTCACTTCCTGTTCCTGAATCAGAGAGTTTCCCTCCCAGACCTCCAGGCGGCTCTCGCGTCCCTGGTAGCCGTTGATCCTGACCGTGACCCGGGCGATGGTCCGGGTCTCGGGAACCAGGATCCGCGGAAGGCTCACCCGGGCCAGCTCCAGGTCGGGCTCCTGGACCCGGGGACCCACGCCCACGGTGTGCACCGGAATTCTTCGCGCCTGAAGATCGGCCAGGATCTCCTTGAAGCCGCCGACGCCGTTGTCCGCACCGTCGCTGAAAAGGACGATTCCACCCAGGGCTTCGTGCCGGGTGCGGGTCAGAACGTCCCGGAGGGCGCCCGCGATGTCGGTGCGGCTCCCGCGCCAGTCCAGCCTTCCGTCCTCCCGCAGCAGGCGGGATTCGGCGTCGAACCCCATGCGGAGCAGCCGAAATCGATCATCCAGACCTTGGCGCAACGGGCTGCCGGCCTCCAGCAGCGTCCGAACCGGCTCGCCCCGCGGCGCCTCTTCGTCGGCAATCCCCATGCTCAATGAGTTGTCGACCAGCAGAGCCAGCACGTTCTCCCGCGGCGCCAGGGTGGAAAGGACCAGGCTGGGCCGCATCAGCAGCACCATGATGCCCAGGAGAAAAGCCGCTCTGGCGGCCGGCAGGATCCACGCTCGCGGGGCGCCCCGGCCCAACCATCCCCGATAGGGCAGCCACGCTGCGAGCAGAACGGCGCAGACCAGGATCGCCAACAACCACCCTTCCAGGCGCCACTGCAGGAGGAACTCTCCCTCCCTGAAGTGGAAGGGCCGGTATTTGAAGAGAAAGGTGAAAATCTGCTCCATGGGGGCCGCGGCCCGCCTCCTCCGGAGGATGCCATCCTGGACGGAATCCGATTGCTCTCGCCCAGTCTACTACGCCGGACATTTTGACCCATACGGGGCGCAATCTCATTTGAGCTGAATCTTTTGTCTGTTTGACGCTCAGATTTTTGAGTTGCCCCGTATTTACCCTACCGGAGGCGAACTATGAGGAATCGGTTGTCAGCGTTAGTTTGGCCGGTTGTCAGCGTTAGTGTGGCAACGAATGGTGGTGGCAGACACCCGCAGGCGTCGGAGGACTTGGGCCGATCAGGACAAAAGAGTGTTCCAGCGCGCAAGCCGGCTGGCGTGCGGCTATCAGACGCGATCTGGCGCGTTACGTGCGACCTACAAGTCTCTGCTGAAAATGATGGAAAAGTGATTGTTCGACGAAGGGCTGGACCTGACGGACAAAAGCCTAGCTGATTATCCCCTGTCCGTTCATATGTTTCGTGAACCGAAGACGATGAATGGTAAGGCCCCGGCCACTATTGCCTCGGTCATTCCCGCAGTGAACTTCCGACCGCGCAAACGGTGTGTGCCGTCCCCGGTTGGAGAGGAGACAAAGGACGTACTCAAGCACATCCACCACGATAGAGCCGGATGCGGTCGAGGGCTAGCCCGACTTTACCGTGTTCGCATCAGCATAGCATTGTCCTAGCGCTTGGGC